>NZ_JADBVE010000088.1:0-12451 GCF_020245285.1 Microcystis sp. M31BS1 | reverse complement strand
TTTTGTACCAAGCGATGTACTACAAGAAGGATAATGCAAGGTTTTTGAACGTCCCAATCCTATTTTCTTGCACTAACATCGGACTTTAACAGGTCAAAAGCTTTATTTTAAAAGGGTTTTACCATTATTCAGCAAACCCTATATAGGGCTTGCTGAAAAAGTAGGGACGAAGAACACCTAAGGATGATTAGATTGTTTTCTTAAGCACAATCTCAGAGCGACTATCAAAACCTAGATCCCCAATACCAACTACTTCCCAACCTTGAGAGCCCAAATCATTAAGAATTTGTAGCAAATCCGCTCCTACTTGGTTGCCATTCAGAAACCAGACCACAGCATTAGGTTCATTCTTTCCTACAAGAATCTGATATTGGAAAATAGCCATTTGACCTCTTGTATTGGGTTGCCTTTGGATCAGTCCAACGGAATTCTAGACGAACTTTTCCAGGTAATACCCCCAATTAAGATTTTATTAAGAGTTCATTCTCGCACCTCTAGAAGTTTAAACCATGTCACTCGCTGAGTTAATTCCTCTGGTCAACAATCTGAGCCAGTCAGACAAATTATCACTCTTTAAAGTCCTAGCCACACAAATCCCAGACGCTGAACTACAATTCATCTTCTCCGCATCAGAGTACCCAATTTTGTCCCCCTACGACGCAACGGCAACTGCAAACATTCTGATGCAGATGATTCAGGATGACCAAGGGGCATCTGCTCATGCCTAGTACAGTTGAGTTTCCCTTTTCTGAGGATGAGGCATTACCGACAATAGACATCTCCAAAAATTATAACCCAGTCACAGCTTGCTTTCGGTTTATGTACTAACTAAACAGTTCAATGGCTGTAATGTATATCTATCGTTGCTAATTCAATTTTACTGAAAAAATATGAGGCAATTAAAATAATTTTTATTCGGGTAGATTCCTTAACTAGAAAGACTTTTAGTCTTGAGATTATATTAGGTCGAGGTCTAATTCCTATCATTTTCAGTATCGTGCTTGTGTTTAGTATTGATGGAGAAAAGTAATGCTAATTTTTTTGGGAAAATTAGTTAAACCATGATTATAACATATAATTAATTTGCAAGAGTTATAGTTAACTTGGTTAGGGCTATGGATTTATTAAAAAATCGTTTTGTGCAGTCGTTGGGAGTCGGGGCGTTTTTTTACCTCCTAATGCTTTCCTTAAATTGGGTGGTGTTGTTCACCCTGAGAATTCTTGAATCTTTTTCTAGTTGGTATCGATACCGCGCCGCTCCCTATTCCTTCCAAATCAGTATCGGGGTGACGCTGGCCTATTTGCTGATCACGGCCGTCTTGAGTAGCCGGCGTGATTAGATACCGTTGCTGCAGCGTTGTCGGCTGTAAAACGTAGTCCAGTAGGGTGCGTTAGACGGCAAAAATTGCTGCTCTGACTGGAAGGTGACAATCCGTCGTAACGCACCACCTCTCATCAACATTTACTCATACCGACGGTTACGTTTGCGGATAATCCCAGTGACAATCCGTCGTAACGCACCACCTCTCATCAACATTTACTCGTACCGGCGGTTACGTTTGCGGATAATCCAGAGGATAAACCAGATAACCAGGGCAAGTAGGGCGATTTTTGAGACGGGAGCCAGATATTCTTCCACAAGGGGGTAATTCTTCCCTAAAAAGTAACCTGCTGCTGTTAAAAAAACGACCCAGAGGGTCGTGCCGATGGTGGAGTAAACTAAAAAGGGAATCATCGCCATGTGATTCATCCCGGCGGGAAGGGAAATCAAAGTTCGTACTCCGGGGACCAAACGACAGAGTAAAACCGCTTTACTACCGTGACGGTTAAACCATTGATTGGCTTTTTGAATATCTTTAGCGGAAACGGTAATCCATTTGCCGTATTTATCGGCTAGTTTTTCGATTTTTTCCTCATCCACAACCCGACCCAGATAATACCAAGGTAGCGCTCCGACTACGGTTCCGACAATCCCTGCTACCACTGCCGGAATAAATTCCATTTGTCCCTCATGGACGGTAAAACCCGCTAGGGGCATAATTAATTCCGAGGGAATGGGAGGGAAAAGATTCTCTAAAAACATTAATAGGGCTATGCCTAAATAGCCCATAGAAGTCATTGTATTTGTAATCCATTCAGTCATATTTTTTTATGATTTAGAAAACAGTTTAAAAGTAAAAAAAGGGGGTTGGGTGTTAGGGGTGGGGAAGTGGGGAAGTGGGGAAGTGGGGGAGTGGGGAAGTGGGGAAGTGGGGAAGTGGGGAAGTGGGGGAGTGGGGAAGTGGGGGAGTGGCAAGAATAAATCAAAGCAATCTCCTGACGACCGACTCCTGACGACCGACTCCTGACGGCTAAAAAACTGATGACTGAAAACTGATAACTGATAACTGATAACTGATATTAGGTTCCGGAAGTCCAGGAGTTGATATATTCTAATTGGGCTTCGGTGAGAGTATCGATTTCAATCCCCATGGCTTGCAGTTTCAAACGGGCGATTTCTTGGTCTAATTCGTAGGGAATCGAGTAGATGCCGGGGGCCAATTTACCTTGATTTTTAACCAAGTATTCTACACCGATCGCTTGGTTAGCGAAACTCATATCCATAACGGCGCTAGGATGACCTTCAGCGGCTGCCAGGTTAACTAGGCGACCTTCACCGATAACAACGACGGATTTACCGCTTTTTAGTCTATATTGTTGGGTAAAGTTGCGAACTTCCTTAACATTATCGGCTTTTGCCCCTAAAGCTTGCAGGTCGATTTCAATATCAAAGTGACCGGAGTTGGAAACAATCGCCCCATCTTTCATCAGGTCGAAATGTTCGGCCCGGATAACGTGCTTGTTACCAGTGACAGTGATGAAGATATCGCCTTCTTTAGCGGCTTCATCCATGGGCATAACCCGGAAACCGTCCATCGCCGCTTCAATGGCGCGCACGGCGTTGATTTCGGTGACAATTACATTAGAGCCTAAACCTTTGGCCCGCATAGCGACACCTTTACCACACCAACCATAACCAGCCACAACCACGGTTTTACCGGCGAGGAGGATATTGGTGGCGCGAATGATGCCATCAAGGGTAGATTGACCTGTACCGTAGCGATTATCAAAGAAATGCTTGGTTTCTGCGTCGTTAACGTTCATTGCGGGGAAGGATAATACCCCCGCTTTGAGCATGGCTTGCAAACGGACGATACCGGTGGTAGTTTCTTCGGTAGTACCGATAATGTCGGGTAATTGGTGACTTCTTTCTTTAACCAGGGTGGCTACCACATCACAACCATCATCGATGATAATCTGGGGTTTATGATCGAGGGCGATTTGAACGTGACGGTGATAGGTGTCATTATCTTCCCCTTTGATTGCATAAACGGGGATGCCGTAATCAGCCACTAAACAAGCGGCCACATCATCTTGGGTGGAAAGGGGATTACTAGCAATTAGTAACGCATCAGCACCACCGGCTTTTAGTGCGATTGCTAAATTAGCGGTCTCGGTGGTAACGTGACAACAAGCGACTAAACGCAGTCCAGCAAAGGGTTTTTCGATGGCGTAACGTTCGGCTAATTGACGCAAAACGGGCATTTCCCGTCCGGCCCATTCGATGCGCTGTTTGCCGATGGGGGCTAAACTAATATCTTTGATGTCGTATTTCTGTTGAACTGGTGTTGCTACCATAAGGGGTTTTCCTTAAATACAAGCCTAGGCTATTGGTTAATTTAACTTAACATTGTCTGGGGATTTTGGCTAATGTCAAGCTTTCCACCGGTTTTTTATATAGGAAAAAGTTATCAATCCCTCACTGACCTATCCAGAACTCGGTACATTGTCTCTATTTTGGGTAATTATATAGTACAATAAAACTACTGTATGATCTAAATCAAGCTAGAAATCTCTATCTCGTGATGATAAGATCGACTAATGGGCGAGAAACTGACAGGCGTTAATCCCAAGATAATCCAATGGGCAAGAGAAAGGGCGAGATATTCTCTTGAGTCTGTGGCGGTCAAGTTTAAAAAAGATGTTTCTGTTATCGAGAAATGGGAGTCAGGAGAGGACTTTCCTGCCTATAGTCAATTGGAAAAGTTAGCAGAAATATATAAACGTCCTCTCGCTTTATTCTTTTTCCCAGAACCTCCCCTAGAAGCGGAGGAAAAACAAGAATTTAGAACTTTGCCAGACTTTGAAATCGAAAATTTGGCCGCCGATACTATCTATGCTTTACGACAAGCAAAAGCGATGCAATTGTCGCTACAGGAAATTAATAATGGTATTAATCCTAGTACCAAGAAAATCTTTCAGGATATTTCGGTTAGTTCTAGTGATGATTTAAGGAAATTAGCCGAACAGATCAGAAATTATTTAAACGTTACTCTAGAAGAACAACTGACCTGGAATGATCGGGAAACTGCCTTAAAAAAATGGCGTAGTGCCGTGGAAGAAGCTGGTATTTTTATTTTTAAGCGTTCTTTTAAGCAGCGAGAAATTTCGGGATTTTGCTTGATAGATATTGAATTTCCGATCATCTATCTTAATAATGGCACTGAAAAAGCTAGACAAATATTTACCATTTTTCATGAATTAGCACATATTCTTTTGCAGACTAATGGAATTACTAAGTCTGACGATAGATATATTAATAGTTTGCAAGGAGAAAATAAATATATCGAGATATTTTGTAATAAATTTGCTGCGGAGTTTCTGCTTCCTAATCATGTTTTTTCTGAGATAATCAGAGAAACAGTAGTTAACGTTAACGATAAAATTATCTCGAAAATTTCCAGTGATTATAAGGTTAGTCGAGAAGTAGTTTTACGAAAACTATTAGATAATAACTTAATCTCCCAGAAAGAATATACTCTTAAAGTAAGGGAGTGGTACAGTGAGCAGGTGGGAAAAAGTCAGGACAAAAATAAAAAATCTGGAGGTGATTACTATGCTAATCAGGCGACATATTTGGGAGAAAATTACCTAAAACTTGTGTTCAAGAAATACTATCAAGGCCAATACGATATCGAGCGTGTTGCTGATTATCTAAACATTAAAAAAGTTGCTACGGTGGAAAAACTTGAACAATATTTATTAGACAAAGGACTGTTTTGATGGTTTACATTTTTGACACAAGTAGTTTTAAGGTCTTAGGAAACTATTTTCCCAAAAGTTTTCCTACCGTTTGGCAAAAAATCGATTTGATTGTGTCAGAAGGTAAACTACAATCAGTACGCGAAGTGCTTAAAGAAGTAGAATATGGCAATAATAAACAATTTGTTTTAGATTGGATAGACTCCAATAAACAAATATTTTTACCACCCACTGCTCAGGAAACTTTATTTATTCCTGAAATTTTTTCTATAAGAAACTTTAAGGATTTAGTGATTCAAAAAGCCAGATTACAAGGAAAGCCAGTGGCAGACCCATTTATTATTGCCTGTGCCAAGATAAAAGACGGTTGCGTAATTACCGAAGAAGCCTTAAAGCCTAATGCTCCCAAAATCCCCACCGTCTGTCAACACTTTTCTATCGATTGTACCAATGTTCAGGGTTTAATGGAGCGAGAAGGTTGGCAATTTTAAAACTAAAATTAATGGATAAATTGCCAATAAATTTATATGTTGAAAAGGCTTTTTCTGGAAAACTAATAACCATGTTCAGCCAGAAATTCTAGGCTAATCTCGCTAGGAGCGTGATAAGAGCGCATTCCTAGCAATTTTTCCACATATTTGCCTAAAATATCCCCTTCTAGATTCACCCAATCGCCTAATTTTAAATGGGAAAGATTGGTTTCGGCGTAGGTGTGGGGGATGACAGCCACTTTAAACCAGCTGCCGGAGGCATCACAATCGGCCACGGTTAAACTAATGCCATTAACAGCTATACTGCCCTTACCGACGATATAACGAGCTATGTAGTTATTCCACTGCTCTTCTAGGGAACTAGGGGCAGCAAAGGTCATTTCCCACGAATTAGCCACGATTATCGATTCGACTAAACAACCAATACCGTCCACATGACCGGTGACAAAATGACCGCCGATTTTACTACCCACCCGCAAAGAGGTTTCTAGGTTAACGTTGGTTTCTGTGTGAATTCTTCGTCCCAAAGTAGTGCGCTGTAGGGTTTCCGGGGAAGCGGTGGCCAGAAAACCCTCTGAGAGAATTTCCTCAACTGTCAAACAAACCCCATCCACAGCCACACTATCACCAATCATTAAATCTCGGAGAATTGTATCAGAGGATACAGACAAATAAAGTCTATCGGCATCGACGACCCGAATTGTTCCCAAGGCTTGAATTAATCCTGTAAACATCGGCTTTTTTCTCGACTATAAATCCTTATGAGTGAAAGATTGGGCATTTTCCCCGGAATAATCGGCGACAATATGACCATCTCCCACTAATTGGTATTTGTAGGTCACTAATCCCTCTAATCCCACAGGACCCCGGGGGGGCATTTTTTGGGTACTGATACCCACTTCGGCCCCAAAACCGTAACGGAAACCATCGGCAAATCGGGTGGAACAATTATGAAAAACTCCGGCGGCATCGACTCGATCGCTAAAGGTTTTGGCCGTGTTAAAATTTTCGCTGACAATGGCTTCCGTGTGTCGAGAACCGTAATAATTAATATGTTCGATTGCCGATTCTAGACTATCAACAATTTTAATTGACAGGATTAAATCACTATATTCGGTTTGCCAGTCTTCTTCTGTGGCCGATGGTACGTTAATAATCTGACGAGTTGCTTCATCTCCCAATAATTTAACCTTTTTTTCCTCTAATGCCTGGGCCACTGCGGGTAAAAATTGTCTAGCGATGTCTTGATGAACCAATAAAGTTTCAATGGTATTACAAGCGGCAGGATATTGGGTTTTACCATCAACGGTAATTCTAATTGCTTTGCTTAAATCGGCTTCTTTGTCGATGTAGAGATGACAGATACCATCGGCATGGCCGAGGACGGGAATGCGGGTATTATTTTGGATATAACGCACAAATTCGTTAGAACCTCTAGGAATAATTAAATCGATGTATTGATCAAGTTTTAAGAGTTCCTTAATTTCTTCTCTTGTTGTTAACAATTGCACCGCCGCTGAATTAACTTTAGTTTCACTCAATGCCTGATGAATAATTGTTACTAAAGCTTGACAAGAACGGAGCGCCTCTTTCCCCCCTTTTAAAATAACGCCATTACCAGATTTTATCGCTAAACTGGTAATTTGAATTAAAGCATCGGGACGAGCTTCAAAAATAACCCCTAAAACCCCTAAAGGACAGGTTATTCTCCGCAGAATTAAACCTTGATCTAATTCCCGGTTAATTTGCATTGTAGCTAAAGGATCTGCTAATTTAGCCACATCTCGCACCCCAGCAATAGCGGCTTTTAATTTGCCAGGACTTAACTCTAATCGCGCACATAAAGCTGGGGATAATTCCATCGCCTTAGCTGTTTGAACATCGGCGATATTCGCTTCTAGTATCTTATCAGCATTGGCAGTCAAAGCCTCAGCAATAGCCTCTAAAGCTTCATTCCTTTCTTCGTTAGTCAGGATAGCCAGTTGACGACTCGCTTGACGGGTTTCTCTGGCGATTTCGGGGAGGGATAGAGAAGTTGTAACCATAGAAAATTAAACGTAATAACCACTATCTTGTTTATTTTATCTTATTTTTGAGAAAGTTTCAGGGTCATTAGACCTCTGGTAAAAATAAAAAATTGTTGTTAGGAGTCGGTAGTCAGGAGAATTAAGAATCAATAATAATCAATTAAATGGTCTATTTACAGATTTTATGGGTGCATCTCATTTTTGTAAATCTACTGAGTTGGGATTTTTAAGGGGAAACTCCCTGCTAAAATTGAGCGTCATTTCCGATTTTATCACTCAATCCAAACCTTTGGGGGGTTCTACCCCCCAAACCCCTAGGGTTGATTCAAGGTAGGGTTGATTCAAGGTAGGGTTGATTCAAGGTAGGGTTGATTCATGAATCAACCCTACCCAAACCCCGGAGCGCATTAGCTTTTCGGTGAGATGCTTACACGCAGCTGCTGACACATTTGTAATCATTTAAGAGTCACTGATAATTGCTGACTGTCGGTATTTCTGTAAGTGTGATACCATTTTTCTTTATTCGTGTCCCTCTCCCTTTCTGGGAGAGGGGTTCGGGGTGAGGGTAATTAACCATCTTTGCTATTACTTTAGAAAAATGGCATAAGATGCACCTGATTTTAGGCAATTTAATCCTTATTTTTGCCAGTTTTGAAACCTCAAAAATTAATTAGCCAAGAGGTTTATTGAAGGTTATCAACCCTTGTCATGATCATCATAAATCTAGTTAACTAGAAAAAATAGCCGAAATTAGTGTTTTTTCTATCCTATATCTGTAGAGACATTAGAGTTAACATCCCTACAGAATCTAGACTATCTAGACCAGATTGGTAATCAGACAGTTAGATACCTCTTGACGCGCCCAATTATCGGCGGCTAAAATGTCATCTAGGCTAGGGGTAGAAGTGTTATGAATCGCAAAACGATCGCACACTTTTTCAATCACCCGGGGAATATCTAAGAAACTAATCTTTTCTTCTAAAAATAATGCTACCGCTTGTTCATTGGCTGCGTTTAATACTGCTGGCATTGCCCCACCCGCGCGGCCGGCTGCGTAGGCTAATCCCATACAGGGATATTTTTGATGATCGGGTTCTTTGAAGGTTAAACTGCCGGCTTTAACTAAATTTAAAGGTTCCCAATCCGTATAAATTCTTTCAGGCCAAGACAAAGCATATAACAGGGGTAAACGCATATCGGGCCAGCCTAACTGGGCTAAAACTGAGGTATCCTGTAACTCAATTAAAGAGTGAATAATACTTTGGGGATGAATAACAATATCGATCGCATTATAATCGACACCAAATAAATAATGAGCTTCGATAACTTCTAGACCTTTATTCATCAAAGTAGCCGAATCGATGGTGATTTTTCTGCCCATCGACCAGTTAGGATGTTTCAGGGCATCAGCTACGGTTACTTGCGGCAATTTTTCCACCGGTAAATCCCGAAAAGCACCCCCAGAAGCGGTGAGAATAATCTTTTTTAATCCCCCGGTGGGAACTCCCTGTAAACATTGAAAAATAGCTGAATGTTCCGAGTCAGCAGGTAATAATTTAACTCGGTGTTTTTCCACCAAAGGCAGCACCACTGGACCGCCAGCAATCAGGGTTTCTTTATTAGCGAGCGCAATATCTTTACCAGCAGTAATAGCGGCAATTGTCGGCAGCAATCCCGCACAACCGACAATTCCCGTGACGACGCTTTCGGAATCGCCATAACGGGCCACTTCGATTACTCCTTCCTTTCCTGCTAGGATAATCGGCGTATAGTCAAGGTCGGAAATTAGGCTTTTTAGGTCTTCTAGTTGACTTTCGTTATTAATCGCCACGATTTGCGGGCGAAATTGCCGAATTTGCTCCGATAGTAGTTGAATATTATTACCCGTGGCTAATCCCACCACTTGAAACTTATCGGGATGATCGGTGACAATATCGAGAGTTTGAGTTCCGATCGAGCCTGTAGAGCCTAAAATCGAGATTTTTTTCATTAGAAACTTACTATAATTTGGGGATTAGCTTTAAATATACGTTCTCTGGGGTCTTTCTGGCACATTAGAGTAAATATTAAATATTTGTTAAAAAAGTTGATAGTTTGACCTTTTTATGCTATTGGTTAGAAAAAGTTAGCGATAGAGATGGTGACGGAGAAGAAATCGAATAGAAAGGCCAATGGATTAGGCTGTCTAGCGGGGGGTCTGGTTTTTTGCCTCTTATTTCCCCTGTGTTTTTTCTTTTTTGGTTGGTTATCCTTCGCTCTTGGGATGAGTTGTGCTTTCCCCAGTCAATGTTCGACAGAGGGGGAAATAATCAAGTTTATCCTATCAATGATTTCGTTTTTTGGGGGAGGATTCGCCGTACCTATATTCCTCAGTTGTGCCGTTGGAAAAGCCGTCAGATTTGGGTTAAGTCGGAGAAAAAATAACCGAACTTAAACATAAGTTCGGCTAGATTTAATTTAACAACTGGATAAAACTAACTTTCTGTCGCCGTTGCTGTGGTGGGAGGCAACTTAATATTAGTAGCTAATCCCAGAATTTGCAGCAGACGGATGGTCATCCAAGTCAGGTCAACTTCCCACCATTGTAGGCCATGACGGGCAGAATACTGATAGGCATGGTGATTATTGTGCCAACCTTCACCGAAAGTTAAGAGGGCAACCCACCAACAATTTTTAGAATTATCGTGGGATTCATGGCTAACATAACCGAATTTGTGGGTGGCGCTGTTGACAAACCAAGTAGAGTGGAAAACTAAGACCAAGCGAACAAAAATTCCCCAAATTACAAACGGCCAACCACCCATAGCATAGAGAATTAAGCCTAAAACAATTTGGATAGGAACAAAATAATTTTGACAGAATTTATAGAAAGGATCGTCGGCGATATCCTGGGTAAAACGGGCAATTTCTTCGTCGGCAGGAATTTCGTGTAACATCCAACCCATGTGACTCCACCAGAAACCTTTATTAGAATCGTGGGGATCGGGAGCAGTATCAGAATATTTATGATGAAGACGATGTAAACCTATCCATGCGATCGCACCCCCCTGACAAGCGAGGGTTCCGCACAAAACCAGAAAGTATTCTAACCATTTGGGAGTCTTAAAACTCCGATGGGAGACCAAACGATGAAAACCGAGGGTAATTCCTAAACCCCCGGTAATCCAATAGAGAATCAATGTCACTCCCACAGCACCCCAGCTAAAATTGCTAGGTAAGAAGGCTAAAAGAGCCACTAAGTGGATAAAAGCCATGTAGATGAGAGTCACCCAGTCAATGGGAAGTTTTTCGGAAGTCGCAACAGTCATTGAATAACCCAAAGGGAAACAACAGGAGACAGAGCATCATCGTCTTATCTGTCTCGATTTGACACAGGGGGAACTTTGACGCTTAATGAATAGTAACAAATATCACAGTCTATTGTTTGATGGATATCCCCCCTCTACTCCACAGGGCAGAAAAGGCCTTACTCCCCATCTTTTCGGAAATTGACGCACAGGTCAAGGAAAATCTCCGTCAAGTCCTCTGCGCTTTCCGTGCAAACCGCGTCGGGGTGCATCATTTTGCTAGTGTTAGTGGTTATGGTCATGATGACTTGGGACGGGATACTTTAGATCAAGTGTTCGCCCAAGCCCTGGGGGCCGAAAAGGCAGCGGTGCGGGTACAATTTGTTTCAGGAACCCATGCGATCGCCTGTTCCTTGTATGGGGTTCTTCGACCGGGGGATGAGATGTTAGCGGTAGCCGGTGCGCCCTACGATACTCTAGAGGAAGTAATTGGGATTAGGGGCAGTGGTCAAGGTTCTTTAAAGGATTTTGGCGTTAGTTATCGGCAATTAGAGCTAGATTCTACCGGTGCGATCGATTGGTTGTCCTTGGCAACAGCAGTTAAACCCCAAACCCGTTTAGTACATATTCAAAGATCCTGCGGTTATTCCTGGCGATCGAGTTTGTCTATTGACGAAATCGAGAGAATTGTCCGTATAGTTAAACAACAAAACCCGAATACGGTCTGTTTTGTCGATAATTGCTATGGAGAATTTATCAACACCCAAGAACCCACCCACGTGGGGGCAGATCTGATGGCCGGTTCTCTAATTAAAAATCCCGGAGGTACAATCGTCACGGCCGGGGGATACATAGCAGGTAAAGCGGAATTAGTGGAAATGGCCTGCTATCGTCTGACAGCACCAGGTATCGGTAGCGAGGGAGGGGCAACTTTTGACCAAAATCGTCTTCTTTATCAGGGATTGTTTCTAGCACCGCAAATGGTGGGAGAAGCGATGAAAGGCAGTCATTTAATTGCCTATGTGGGCGATAAGTTGGGTTATCCAGTCAATCCGGCTCCTTTTGTGCCTCGACGCGATATTATTCAAGCGATTAAACTCGGTTCCCCCGATAAGCTGATTGCCTTCTGTAAAGCCATTCAAGCCTATTCTCCCATCGGTTCCTACTTGGATCCCATTCCTGCCCAAATGCCGGGCTATGAGAGCCAAGTAGTGATGGCTGGTGGCACGTTTATCGATGGTAGCACCTCGGAATTCTCCGCCGATGGACCCCTACGGGAACCCTATATCGTTTTTTGTCAGGGGGGAACCCATTGGACTCATATTTCCCTGGCCCTAGAACAAGCGATCGCAGCTTTATCTTGAATGGTTCCTCTCACCTTCCTTCTCTCCCCTAGTTAAATTCCTAACTTCCTGTCTTTGTGGTGGCTCTTCGTTACCCTTTATGCTAAATCAACATACAAGATGCCAAGATAACATACTTCTAACCCAAAAATTCCGAAAGTTTCTAAAGCCATAGCCTCTCCGTTTTATTAGTTTAAGTTTATTGTTGATTCCCTCGACCA
>NZ_JADBVE010000087.1:0-21177 GCF_020245285.1 Microcystis sp. M31BS1 | reverse complement strand
GGAATAAACTTGGGAGAAGATTCTGTTCTCGGTTTTCATCTTGTAGGGATTCTTGCTTTTTCCCTATCTACCCAGATATTTTTCTTTTTGGCAACCCTTGTCTTGTCAGGTTTTGACCCACTTGTGTCCGTCAGTCAGGGTGTAGGGTGTGGGGTGTGGGGTGTAGGGTGTAGGGTGTGGGGAGAATAAATAAAATAATCTCCCGACTCCTGACTCCTATCTCCTGACTACTGACTACTGACTCCTATCTCCCGACTCCCGACTCCTGACTACTGACTACTGACTCCTATCTCCCGACTCCTATCTGCTGACTCCTGACTCCTGACTCCTGACTTCTAACCCAATTTTGGACAAAGATAAGTAAAAATTATTTATTGACCGTAAAAACTTGAGAATATTTAAATTAACATTCCGCAATATTTATAAATTCTTAAGAATTAATTGAGAAATATTTTTATTTAACAACGATGTTATGCTGGTTACAGCGATTTGATAGAATTTCATAATGGGTTGTTTTGTGCTTTTTTGGCCAGCAATGGTTGAAACCCTTGTCAAACCTAGAAGGTGATCCTAATTAAAACGGGTAAATCAGTCAATTTCACCCACAACGATGATCTTTTTTTTATGTAGTTTTGTTGCAAAAAAAAAGTTTTTTTGACAAAAAGCACAAAGTATGATATGCACCAAAGGTGTTTCTGGTTGCGAGTAATTATTGTAGAGGGGGGAGATGGGAGAATAAATAAAAGCAATCTCCTGACGACCGACTACTGATAACTGATAACTGATAACTGATGAAAAGATTAGCTTGGTTCGATCGCTTAGTGTTAGCGACTATTTTGGCTTTAATTGCGGCGATATCGTCGATTTTGATCCAGGGAAATCAAGTCCCGACCCGAGGGGAGAATTTTAGCTGGCAAGGGCGAAAAATCGGCGTTAGGGACAATTATTTTACTTTAAGTTTTAATCGGCCGATTGACCGTTCAGACATAGAAACCAGCTTGGTGATCAATCCTCCCTTACCGGGTAAAATTAGCTGGGCCGGAGATCGCTTGACCTATACTTTGACAGAATTGCCCATCTACGGCAAAAAATATCAAGTAAAGTTACCTATTGCTCAAGGTGAGGACTTTATCGGCGAATTTTACAGCCACGATCGAGCTTTTGCCTATATTGGGGTCAACCAAGAGGAAAGAGGCCGTTTAATCGTCTGTAATATCATTCAGGGGCCAAATAACGTCACAGAACTGAAAAAAACCATCCTTACCCCTGGGGATCTGGTGGTCACGGATTTTCAAATCTATCCGAGGGGGGATAGAATTTTATTCTCGGCCTTCGATCGCTCTGACTTAGGACGAGATACCCCAAAACAGCAACTTTACACAATTACCACGGGTTTAAATCATGACGAAAATAGTCAAAATTTGCCCAGTGGTCGTATAGAAAGGTTTTTAGATGCGAAAACCTATCAAAATCTGCGTTTTAATCTCTCAGATAACGGCAAAACCCTAATCGTGCAGAGAATTAATCATGGGAATCCGGGGGATGCCAGTTTATGGGTAATCAGCGATGATCGACAATCGCGACCGTTAGGAATGCAAGGGGATAATTTTTTACTATCTCCCGACGGTAAAAAAGCGGTTGTCAGTCAAACGGGAGGGGTAGCGGTGATTCCTTTGGATGTACAAGGGGGAAAACCGCAATTTTTGCCCACCTATGACAAAATCCTCGCTTTTTCCCGGGATGGTCGCCAAAAATTAATGGTGAAATCAGAACCGGATAATCAGCGATCGCTATTTCTGCTCAACGATCGGGGAGAGTCAAGACTACTATTAAGAACAGCTAATCCGATTATTAGCTGTGAATTTGAACCGCGACAAGAAAAAACCCTTTACTGTCTGAAAAGCGATCTGGTTATGGGCAGCGATGGCAAGGTGAAAGAAGAACCATTTTTAGCGATTATTGAGCTAAAAACGGGTAAAATGATCCCCCTGCTCGCCTTACCTAATTATCGTGACGTGCAGATGAGTATGTCTCCCGATGGCGTGGCTTTATTATTTGATCAGTTAGCAACCATACCCTTTGGAGTCGGAAATGATTTAGTCACTGGGGAGGGGTCGAGCATTGCCGATGGTCGTCTCTGGTTATTACCGCTTCCTGATCAATTCAGTCCCAATAGCATCCCGAAAATTTTACCTCAAGAACTCAACGCTGGTTTTAAACCCCGTTGGCTGCCCTAATACAGCAGAATTAAGGAGTTAGGAGTCAGGAGACAGGAGAGAAATCTTTCCCTAATCAGGTGACTCGGAGAATGCTGACTCCCGAAAACGAAAACCTCATACCTCACCATTAAGATAAGTGCTATATGCTACTTCAGCGATTTGCTTTTTTATTGCGTCCTAGTGGCGATATCGAGATCGAGCGGGGGATTCGGACTTTATTAGCCATCACAGTGCCGATTATTATTGGTGATATTTTAGATCGGTCAGAAGTGGGGTTAATGGTCGGTTTAGCGGCTCAAACCTTGATTTTAGCTGATGTGGGGGGACTTTACTGCCTGAGAGCGAAAACCCTAGTCGCTACGACTATCGGGATGGCTCTAGCTTTGATTATCGGCACATTAGCCAGTGCTTGGCTAGGATTGACCGTAGTGATAGTTTTTTGTGGGTTGTTTCTAGCGGGTTATTTGACGGTTTACGGGGAAAATGGGGCGTTAGCTGGGGTAGTAATCAGTTTATTGCTGCTTTTGGCCGTTTCTTTGCCATCGGGAGATATGGTCGTCGCTTTACAACGGGCCGGAATCGCTGTTTTGGGAGGGGGATGGACAATTTTTTTGGCCCTGTTTATCTGGCCTTTTCGTCCTAATCAGCCTTTACGTCAGGTAACGGCGGAAAATTTTCAGGGTATCGCCACCTATCTCCGTTCTTTGCCTTTACACTCTCGTTCTAATGCTCATGAGGAGCCATATTTTGACCAAATTCGCCAACTGTTGCTCCGTTCGAGGAAAACTGTCACCTTGACGCGTCGGGGACGTTGGGGAAAGAATGAGCTGCGGGAATTGTTAATCGTCTTGATTGAAGATAGCGATCGCATTAATACCAGCTTAATTGCGCTGCGAGAATTGCTTCATCTTCATCCCTTGCCACAACTGACCACGGTGGGTATTTTATTAGAAGATATTCTCGTGCAAGTGGCGGAAATTAGCGAAGATATTGCTGGGTTAATTTTGGGTAGAAATAAACAACCAGATTGTGAGCGCTTGCAGCTATTACTCAAGGCGATCGAGCAACAAAAAAACCTGCAAGCTAAAGTTTTAGAAAATGCTCAGGACGATTATAGCAGTTATGTGGCAATTTCCCAATTAAATAATCGTTTAAAAAAATTATTTAAACAGCTAAAAATAGCCAGTGAAACAGCGCAACATTTGCGGCAAAGCGAGGAATTTTCAGATAAAAAGAATCCCTGGCAGCGGAACTTTGAAGGGATAGAAAAAGAGTACGGTCAAGAAAAAGCTTGGTGGGAACCATTAAAATCTAATTTTAATCTAGAATCGCCCCTATTTCGTCATGGTTTACGCTTGGGTTTGGGAAGTGCGCTAGGAGTTTTGATTTACAATAAGCTAGGAATTACCCATAGTTTTTGGATTGGTTTAACCTTAGTTATTGTGTTAAAACCAGATTTTAGCTTGACTTTTCAACGCTTTTTTAATCGGGTGTTTGGCACGATTTTAGGCTCGTTTTTTGTTTTGGCACTGTTGCGAATTATAGATAATCCGCTCTGGTTAGAAGTTATTGGGGTTATTTCTATAGCGATCGCTTTAACTTTGGTGCGGTTTCACTATAGTTTAGCCGTATTTTTTATCACAATTTTTGCTTTAATTATCAGTCGTCTCGATACCAGCAATGACGGGATTAATTTAGAGTATATCAGAATAGTTTATACTTTAATCGGTAGTGCTTTAGCTTTTGCACTTTCCTTCGGTTTTTTACGGTTTAATGAAGATGAACGTTTTTCCAGAGCTGCCATTAAAGCATTAGAAGCTAATCAAGTATATTTTCAGTCAGTTATGGCAGTTTATTTAGGAGAATCATCCTATCAAACTGCAATTTTATCTTCCCATCGCAATAAAGCTCGACGAGCAAATACAACTATGCAAACGGCCCTACAAAGATTAATTGATGATCCTAGCACGCCTTTTCCACAAATGGAACCAGCAATAACTTTAAGTAATTATATTCCTCGTTTTGGTCGCGGAGTGACAGTTTTATTGACGGAATTGGAACAATATCGCGGTAGTCCTCCCCATCCTAATCTAAGTCTGTTTACGCAACAAATAACCCAAGCTTTGACGCAATTAACCCAAGCTTTGCAAGCAAATAATCCTCCTTCTCCCTTACCTTCCCTCGAAGATACTTTAGAAAATATCCTCGATCATTTGCAAGAATTGCGAGAGGAAAGGTTAGTGGAAATTGGCCATCAAAAAGAGGGAACTAATCTCCAAAAATATTTAGGGGATTATAATATTGTCACCACGGAACTTGTGGAATTATCCAATCGTGTTGGGGTAATGAACACAGCAATTGATCGTTTTATTAGAAGTTAAAATTTAGTTATTATAACCAGGGTGTATCTGATTTTTGTAAATCTACTGAGTTGGGTATTTTTAAAGGGAAACTGTCTTCTAAAATTGGTCATTACTTCCGATTTTATCACTCAATCCAAGCTTTTGGTGGGTTCTACCTCCCAAACCCCTAGGGTTGATTCAGAGTAGGGTTGATTCATGAATCAACCCTACCCAAACCCTGGAGCGCATTAGTTTTTCGGTGAGATGCTTACACGCGATTGTTCATATTTTTGTACCAATTTAAGAGTCACTGATAATTGCTGGTTGTCTGTATTTGTGCAAAGGTGAGATGCACCGATTTAGCAGTCAGGAGGGAAATCGATTAACTTCGATAATTTCCGTATATTCAAAATTATTAGGACTGCGTTTCACCAGAGAATAATCAACACCATGAAGATTAATTAAGTCCTCTTGACAATCTGCTTTCGGAGAATTATAAACTAACACATATTCTTTACCAATATAGGGAGAAATCTCGGTTTCTACTTCTCCTCTCCATTGAGTTTTTGTCACTAAAACAACTAACTGATTGGCTAATTTAGGAATAGCGATCGCAACTTGCCGACGATAGATATGATCAAGACTACCAAAAGGGGAATCCATCACCAGAGGAAAAGTGCTGCTATCAATTCCCATCAAAGTATTTTTCTGACTCCATTCGCGCACTCGATCGATAATTCCCCCGATAAAAGATAAACTGAGAATCTGATTTTCTCCGGTGGAAGCTGCCACGGGAATCGCGAATCCTGTGGTATTTTCTAATAATCTTACCTCGTAATCGGGACTAATACGGGGAATATAGGGAGTAAAAGAAATTGAGTTAAAGATTTCCTGTACCCGTTTTTCTAAGGACAAACGAAACTGATTT
Source organism: Microcystis sp. M31BS1 (assembly GCF_020245285.1). NCBI lineage: Bacteria > Bacillati > Cyanobacteriota > Cyanophyceae > Chroococcales > Microcystaceae > Microcystis > Microcystis sp. M31BS1. Next base: position 15,688 of record NZ_JADBVE010000087.1, on the reverse strand, counting down.
TCTAATCTCTGTCTTACCTCACTAATGCGATTAATTGCCTCTTGAGTCGCTAAAATACGTCGTTGTCCTAAATTATATTTTTGCTCTTTTTGTTGCTGTTTCTGTACCTGTTTTTGCAGGGATTCTAACTCTTTTTCATAGATATCTAGTTGATTTTTATTGCTGCCCTGTTCCAAGCGTAAATCTTTTAGGGAATCCTCGATCGCATCTAAGCGAGATTGCAGATTTTTAATATCTTCATCGGGATAATGGCGAAATTTATCCCGCACTTCATCTAATTCTGATTCTACTAAAGATAATTCTAAGCGCCATTGGTGAATATTAGCTTGATAATTATCCACTTCTTGCCAAAAATCTAAGACTTTTTTATCCATTTCTTTGACTGTGGAAGATAAGCGAATGGCCGCTTCTTCTACATCGGCCATTCCTGCTTTATTCATCCAATCTTGTACCTGTAAATAAGCTTGGCTATTTTCCTGTAATTCCTGACCACAAATACATTTTTTCCGATCTAATAATTGTTGGACAAATTGCTGTTTGATACCACTGGGTAATTCCCCTTGTTGTCGTAGGCGATCGATTAATTGCTGAAAATTTTGATTAATTCCTTTTAAAAAGACTTGATAAGCTTGCTGAGAAATTAATTTCTTTAACTTATCCTTAGTTCTGACTAAATCTTGCCGCAGATTTCTTTCCTGTTGTTCTAATTTTTCTTTTAACTGTTTTAATTCCTCGGCACCACTTAACTCTAGTAAGCGATTAGTCACGGCTTTTTTTAATTCTTCTTGCTGGGATAACTGGCTAATAATATCTTGCTGACGCTGTTTTAATTTCTCGAAATCCTGCTCAATTTTACTTTCCTGTTTTAATAACTTTTTTAAATCCGATTCCCCTAAATCTTTAAGCTCATCTTGTAAAGATTTCTTAGCTTTTTTTAAATGCTCGATCGCTCGATCTAATACTTTAACTCCCAATAATTCTTTTGTATCTTCGGCGATTTTACCTTGACTACTACTGCGGAATTGATGATCAATATATTCCCCATCAAAAAAGAAATAACGGTGTAAACTTTCCGGTAAAATTTGATTAATAATATCCTCCGCTGGTTGATTGGGTGTGTACCAATTGCCATCATCACCAGCGTAGAGCATATATAAACTATTTGAACCGTATTTAATTTTACTATTTACATCTTGATAGGCGAAAAATTTTCGTTTTACCTGATAGCGTTTATTTTCATGTTCAAAGTTTACTTCTGCGGAACATTCTATGGAAGTTCCCGTACTTACTTCCGTAATTGCCCGTTTATTAACTAATAACTCTGGTTCGGCAAAAGCTGCTGTAAATTTTTCATAAAGAACCCAAGTACAAGCATTTAAAATGGTTGTTTTTCCCGCCCCATTATTGCCATAAATTACCGTTGTATTGCGAGAACTTGCCGCTAAATGTATCTCAGGAGTCTTACCATAAAATTGTCGAAAATTACATAACTTTATTGATAGTAGTTTCATATTTATATAAAGGGGATGATGGGGAAGTGGGGGAGTGGGAAGTGGGGAAGTGGGGAAGTGGGGAAGTGGGGGGATGGGGAAGTGGGAAGTGGAGCATTTGGATGAAATTTCCCTAAACCCCTAAATCCCTATCACCCTATCACCCCAAAACCCTATCACCCTATCTCCTGACTCCTGATAGCTAAAAGCTAATTATTGGATTACTTCTTTAATAATCGTTAAAACATCATCATTGATATTGCGAGGATTGCGCTGGTATAACTTATCTCTTTCCAATTTTAAAACTCGATCGATGATTTTTCGCACATCTTCGGGAGCGTTTAAAATCGGTTCTTGGATATTTTGGAGATTATTATCAGGATTAGTCATAGGGCAGATTTTTTAATATTTACAGCCGCGGCATTTCCAACAAAATCCCTGCCAGGGTACGTTAATCTACTACTAACGCACCCTCACCCTAGATTGTTTCTCTAAACGAAACTTAAATAGGGTAACTTTTGTGCGGTAGATTCAATCAGATCGAGATTTTGTAAAAGCTGTCCGCAGGTATCCCAACCCCCTTCTATTAACATCTGTCGGGAACCTTCATTCATAGAGACGGTAGCGACAAAATCCCCCCATTCTACTGTCATGGTTGTCAAGGAAAGATCGACGGGAATTTCGGGATTAGCTGCAATTAAATCCTGTAAATGGGTGATGGTTTTTGCCTCAGCAGTGACACAGGGAACCCCATTAGCGATACAATTGCCAAAAAATATTTCGGCGAAACTTTCCCCGATAATTGCTTGAATTCCCCAACGTAAAATCGCTTGCGGTGCGTGTTCCCGAGAAGAGCCACAACCAAAATTACCATTAACTACCAAAATTTTCGCCCCTTGGTACTGGGGTAGATCGAAAGGATGACTCCCCTGTAAAGCGGCTCGATCATCGGCGAACACTTGTTCTCCTAAACCTTCAAAGGTGATACAACGCAAAAAACGAGCCGGAATAATGCGATCGGTGTCAATATCGTTGCCTCGCAAGGGTAAAGCTCGTCCGGAGATGGTTTTAACTTGACTCATGATCTTTTTCTAACTTTTACTAGCAGTGACAAAAAAAGTGGTTGCATCTTGCCATACTCCCTGATCGGTGGCATTTTTCTCGATTTCTCGGCGATAATCGTTGCTCATCTTCTCTGCTGCCCAATTATCGACAAAGACTGACCCAATTGACTTAAATTAAGAGCATGGCCGCCGGTAACTAGATAAACTGCGTCTGCTATTGTGCCAATTCTACGACAGAGATCGCCTAAACGATCGCGAAACAGACGACCGAGGGGATAAGCGGGAACCACACCCCAACCGGTTTCTTCCGCTACCAGAATAACATCAACCGCCGCATTTTTGAGGGAATACAAGAATCGATCGCTGATTTCTAACCATTCAGCTGCCGACATTTCTAAACAATTGGCTACCCAAGTACCGAGAGAATCGATCAATAAACAGTGAGAAAATGGGCTATTATCAATAGTTTCGCTTAATTGTCGGGGAATTTCTTGGGTTTGCCATTGGGGGGAACGTCGCTGCCGGTGTCTTTCAATGCGATCGCACCATTCTTGATCTTTTTCATCCACCGAGGAGGTGGCGATATAAATAACGGGTTTTTGGCTGATTTTGGCTAAATATTCGGCCCATTCACTTTTTCCAGAACGGGCAGCCCCTGTAACTAGGATAATTTTTTCATCCACGATCGAGATTTTGGCAAATAACTAAAGTATATAGGGGAGAAAACTGTCCTATTCTGCATCATCCAAACGGTGAATATCATCATCTCCTAAATATTCGCCATTTTGTACCTCGATCATCACCAGAGGAATAGAACCGGGGTTTTCCACCCGATGACGGGTATTCATGGGAACGTATGTAGATTCTTTTTGTTTGAGGAGAGTTTCTTTTTCATCACAGATTACCCGCGCTGTGCCGGAGACGACAATCCAGTGTTCACTGCGATGGTAGTGCATTTGGGTACTCATGTGATGGCCGGGTTTAATGACAATGCGATTGATGCGATACCGGGGACCTTCCTCCAATACCGTCACTGTTCCCCAGGGGGGAGTCCGCGTCATTTCTATGTCTTGGGGATAAGGGGAGGGATCATTAATTAAGTCATCCATGGTGGTGGTCTCCAAACTTGATTAACATTCTAGTGGACAATAATCAGTAATCAGTTATCAGTGAACAGTAATCAGTGAACAGTGAACAGTAATCAGTTATCAGTGAACAGTAATCAGTTATCAGTGAACAGTGAACAGTAATCAGTGATCAGTGAACAGTAATCAGTTATCAGTGAACAGTAATCAGTTATCAGTGAACAGTGAACAGTAATCAGTGAACAGTAATCAGTGAACAGTAAAAAGACAGCAGTAAACTGCCATTTGATGATGATCACTTAATACACACTGCTCACTTAAAACTTAAAACTCAAAACTGATAACTGATCACTGATCACTGATCACTGAACTCTTGACAGATGGCTCGGTTTGTGCTAGGCGATTAGCCATTTGTACCAGATCGACTCCAGTAGCTTGACGCAATTGTTCAGCAAAGGCAGTCATTTTGGGGACAAGATTACTATCACCACCGTCCACTACCGTCACCGTTTGTACCTGCAATTCTGGTACACTGGCGGCCATTAATTTCAGCAATAACTCCAATTTTTGGTATAAAAAGATGTTTTTAGCGTTATTTCCCGCTCCTTGCCAAGAGGCCGCTAATTTTTTGGTTCCTTCCGCTTGCGCTTTCCCCTGTTCGATAATTTTGGCTGCTTCCCCCCGGGCTTTTGCGATCGCTTGTTGACATTCCGCTGCCGCCGGGGCGATCACATCTGCTTGTAATTGCTGTTTCACCTGCTTAATTCGGGCAGTTTGTACCGCCACTTCTGCCTGTACTTTAGCTAAATCGGACATAACCACCGATTCTACCTCGGCAATCATGGCGCCGCGCTTAGTTTGAGTGTCGCGCACCCGTTTTTCTGCGTCAGCTTTGGCTATTTCTAAATCTTTTTGGATACGACGCAAAGCGGTTAGGCGTAGATTCTCGGAATCCTTGATAATCGATGTTTTTCGGGCTTTTGCTTCTGCTATCCGGGCATCTCTCTGTAATTCGGCTTTTTGCTTCCGTCCGATCGAATCCAGATAACGCACCTCATCGGAAATATTCTGGATCTGCAAACTATCCAAAACTAAACCCAATTTTTCCAGATCCTGTTCCGCTTCTTCTAGGAGACTTTTAGCGAAAGCAATCTGATCGGAGTTCGCTTGTTCTGGGGTTAAATTCGCCAAGACACCGCGCAAATTGCCCTCTAGGGTTTCTTTAGCCAATTGTTCAATTTCCTTGCGTTTCTTGCCCAATAAACGCTCGATCGCATTATGAATAATCGGTTCTTCCCCGGCAATTTTAATATTCGCCACCCCAGTGACGATCAACGGCACACCGCCCTTAGAATAGGCATTAACCACCCTGAGATCGATGATCATGTTGGTCAGGTCCATTCGATACACTTGTTCTAGCATAGGTAAACGAATACTGCTGCCCCCTTTTACCAAACGATAACCGATGGTTTTGCCCGTGGCCGTGGGACGACGACTGCCGGCAAAAATTAAGACTTCACTCGGTTGACAGATGTGGTAATAGTTACGGATGACTAATAAACCCGCACCTGTCCCTAAACCGAAAACTCCCAGTAAAACAGCGATAATTTCCATAGATTTTATTACGGTCGATGCTCGGATCAAATTAACTAAATTGTATCCGTCAATTTCCAACTTTGACAGACCAGTAGTCTAGTAGGGTGTAGGTACATCGAAAATTAAAATAAGCAATGATAGAGTAAAATCCCCTAGTTTTATCTTGACTTCAATCAAATTGCTTCTAAAATCTACACATAACTTTATTCGTAGAGCAAATTATTCGATGTATGAATAATCTCAAAAAATCTCTCGGCATTTGTTCACCGTCGCTTCTTCTGCTGTGGGTGTCCCCGAACCCACGGGTGTTCTTGGTTATATCACACTGGGCGGTTTAATGCTACTAGGGGGTGCTGTCCGCAAAGCGAGAAAATAATGTCCCAGAGAGAGGAGGCGCGGGTTTCCTCTCTCTTTTTTGGGGGGGTTTTAGCTTCAGGTTTCAGGATCTATCCCTAATTCCCGCAATCGTGCCGCTAGTTGTTCTGCTCGTTGTTTAGCCGCAGAAGCCTCTTGTTTAGCCGCAGAAGCCTCTTGTTTAGCCGCAGAAGCCTCTTGTTTAGCCGCAATTAACTCCTCATCGGCAAGGGGAATCAACTCTCCCTCCAGCGTCAACCAGCGTAACCATAGCCGCTCAATTCCCCGATAGGAACCTTGCCACAAACCTAAGCTCAATTCTAGTGGAGGAATCGGTAAGCGTCCCTCCACTAAAGTCACGGGTTGGTAATGACCATCTACCAGTTCAAACGCTTGAAGTTGGTTAGTATAGCGGCTAAAAACTACATAGTAGGGAACCTGCAAAATCTGTTCATAAACTGTCCACTTAGTTGGCGGTTCTTCTGGTTGGCGTAGTTCTTCTCCTAAATCTTGATTTTCCGTACCTGGAGACAATAATTCCACCACAATCGCAGGGGAAACCCCTTCCTGCCAAATCACATAACTTAAGCGCAGGTCATGGCCATCGTAGAGGCGAGGAACACCAACCACCCCAAACCAATCGGGACGCTTGTACCATTGGGGGTGTCTGACATTGTAGTAAAGGTTGAGGTCAGCGGCACTAAAAACTAGGTCTGGTTCCCAGTTGGGAGGCTGGAAAGTCAGCAGTAATAACTGAGGTTGTAATAGGTGAAATTCGTCAGGCAAACCGGGTTCCAGTGGATTGTCACTAGGTAAATCGTACATCGTCGGCAAGGATTGCCGGGAGGAAAGGGGAGGGTCAGATTGGGGAATGGTGAAGCTAGGTGTAGTCATTTCAGTTATCAGTTATCAGTTATCAGTTACCACTCAGACCTCTCAAACATTGTAACTGTGATTACTGTAGAAACCCAACACCCAATCGCCAAATCTGTCTGAATCGGTGATCGCTATTTTGACTCTCTCGTTACTCTTTGTTGGGTTTCCTTGCGTCAACCCAACCTACAATAAACTGCTAATTCTAACGGAAAATTACGGTTTTATATTTCGTTGTTTTTCTGCAATTTCTAAAAGCACTTCCTCAAGACTTGGCTCAAGGCTTTCTTTGATGTCATCAACCTCGTGTTTATGATGGGGGAAAGTGGCAATCTCAACATGATGGGGTGCATTAAGCTTAGACGCATTTAAGTTTCCTACTCGTATCCCTATCTACAAGGCGTTCCAGGATATTAAAGTGCAATGTAAGTGCGTCTAAGCTTATCATAACGGAAGATCATAGTTTGAGATTCGTTCATGTAATGATAGCGATATTTGATCTTTGGTTTTGTGTCAGTATTTTTTACTTCAATAAAGTCTAAGCGATGATTATTCTCAAAAATAATTGAACCATTAATATAACCTTGACTTGCGTTATAAATTTTCTTGGTCAGTGATAAATATCTCACATTTGGAAATTCTCGAATGGTTTGTTCGATTTGCAAGAAATAGGCCTCAATCATTTTAATTCTTGGAGATTAGCCTCGTTTTGAAGAAGCATTTCATATAGTCCAGACCAAACTATAAAATCCGATTCATCTCCTAAAATACCGCAAGAAAATTGCTGATAAAATTCTGCGGATGTCATTTGATATTGTTTTTCCAGAGCTGCTAAATCTAATTTTAGATTCAAATTGCTTTTTTGTAATTCGGCAATCTGATAATCAATAATGCTTTGGGCAAATTTTTCTTGATCTTTGATAGAGTTTAAAATCTTTTTAAGGCGTTTTTCCGTTTCAGGCTGAACAGATAGATGAAAATCTAACATAAACTGTCTCATTACCACAAATCAAGCGGGATTTCATTCTAGCAAGCGTCAGCCCTGGGGGAGAGGAATGTAAATATTTATTAAATTGTAGCTTTTAATACAATGTGGGGGGGGAAGTGTGTATCCTCTTGACTGTTAGGTTCGCTGGTCATTGTTTTGGGTTGCCCTATCCCTTAACCCAAATCTAAATGTCAGGCACTCAAATCATCTACCATTAACCCTTTTTGATGAAATTACAACTCGGAATTGTCTCTGGAGTTGCCCTGGCGACTCTGGTAACGGCTAGTGCAGCACAAGCTGCTTTGGTGGTCGTCCCCCCATCTCTGGCTCCCGGCGCTCAGTATCGTTTGGTGTTTTTGACTGACAGCACACGGAATGCAACAAGCACCGACATCAACGACTACAATACCTTTGTTACTAATGATGTAACACCAACATCAGCTCTCGCAATTGCTCTGAATGCTGCTGGACTGACGACCACTTGGAAGGCGATCGGTTCGACCGCGTCAGTTGATGCCCGTGATAATACGGGTACTAATCCATCTACGGGTACGGGTGTTCCCATCTACGCCATTGATGGCAACCTGATCGCCAACAATAATGCAGATCTGTGGGATGGTCAGATCAACTTACCAATCTATACAACACCTAATGATTTATCGAGCATTAGTGATGTTTGGACTGGCTCCCTATCCGATGGTTCAGGGGCAGTAAGTACCTAGGCAAAATTATTTACACATGACGATCATTGCCCCGTAAGGGTTTTAGCTCGATCGGGCAGGTAATTAATTTTGCATGACTACTTATTGCAGTCTTCCCCCTTGGGTGGGGTTTCCCCGTTCTACCCTAATAGTAATTATGGAAATAGTGGTGCTACTTATGGCAATTGGATAAATGCTGGGGATGGGGATTATTCTCAAGTGTTCCGAATGTATGGTCTCTCCAGCATCTTGACTGTACCGACCCCGCCCGCGCCCGTTTCGGTCCCCGAACCCACGAGCCTTCTTGGTTATATCACACTGGGCGGTTTAATGCTAGGAGGTGCTGTCCGCAAAGCGAGGAAATAATGCCTACAAGGGAGAGGAGACGCGGGTTTCCTCTCTCTTTTTTAGGGGTTTTTGATACCTGGCACGAAGTAGTCGTCCCTGATGACAGAGGTGGTGCGTTACGGCGAATTTTAATTTTGTTTTTTTGACCAAATTGATAGCCGCAAACACGCACCCTACGCTCTAGCAACTTGGGTTAAGTATTAAATTGCTCAATCCAACCTACAAACTACCCTGTAATCTTGATTGAACTAACAGCGTCATTTTCATGATTTATTTCTGGCATTTTTGGAGCGATCATTATCGTTAATTTCAATCCTAAAGCTTGAAGCCAGGAGGTTAGTTGATTCATGGCTTCAGGTGCAGGTTTTTGCATTAGTTCTTCCAATTGCTGCGCCTGAATTTTGATTTGTTCTGGTGTTAGATTTTGAGGGCCAAGGACTTCTAGGACGTGATTGAACGCGAGTCTGAGTAATTCTGATTCAAATTCATATTCATCTCCCTCGAGATGAGTTTCCAGATAAACTGCTGCATAATGGGAATCTTTAAGAGATTCGATCAGGGAATCATGATAACTATCACTGACTGGCATTTTCTCGGCTCCTATAGTCTTGCCAATATTTTTGGGCTATTTCAATGTCTTTAGCTTGCGTTTTTTTATCTCCTCCACACAGGAGTAAGATAATCGTTGTTCCGATTTGTCCAAAGTAAACGCGATAACCAGAACCATAGTCTATTCGTAGTTCATAAACTCCTGCTCAAAGCTGATTTATAATCCCCTAAGTTACCTAAATTAACCCGGTTTAGGCGTTGAGCAATTTTAGTTTTAGCCTTAATATCCCGCAAAGAATCGAGCCATTGGGCCAAGGGAACTTTGCCGTCACTGGTAACATAACGTCGAATTTCTCTGGGTTGAGCCGCTATGGGATAATTATAGCAGTTATACTATTTTTCTAAAGTAATGGCAGATATGGTTAATTACCCTCACCCCCAACCCCCCACCCCCCTTATCAAGGGTAGGGTTGATTCATGAATCAACCCTACCCGACATCGTAGAGCAGGGGGGTGGGAGAGGGGAGTATTTAGAAAACGGGTTTCTTTCAGAAACCCGTTTTCTAGGGGTGGGAGTATGTCAAACTAAAAAGTAAAGCTTAGACAGCCCATCTTTATCATGCCAGATCAGCCAATCTCGATCGCCCAATACTACCACGAGCGGACCAAATACGACCCCCAGACGATCGCCTCAAAAAGTAAAGGTCTTGATTGGAGTCAACAACCCTATCCCTTCAAAGAATACAAAATCGGTCAGACTTTCGATCTCAAACCCTACCTCTCCCGTCAAGCAGTTCCCCAAAAAGGAGACTTTTGGCGACGTATATCGCGAATTTTGGGCTGTAGCTATGGTTTAACTGCCAAAATCGCCACTATGGGTAGTCCCTTGTACCTGCGTTCCGCACCCTCTGCTGGTGGATTATACCCCGCCGAGGTTTATCTGATCTCCCGTGGTACGGAATTTTTACCCGCCGGTCTCTACAGTTATCAAGGTCAAAGTCACTCGCTGCTTTTATTCTGGGAAAGTGATGTCTGGACGAACCTGCAATCTGCTTGTTTCTGGAATCCTGTTTTAGAAAATACCGATATCGCTTTAGTTACCAGTGCCATTTTTTATCGATCCGCTTGGCGCTACGAAGATCGAGCTTATCGGCGTATTTTCCTAGATACAGGGCATTTATTGGGCAATATTGAGCTATCAGCCTCGATTAATGACTATCGCGCTCATTTAATCGGTGGTTTTAACGATAGTCAGATGAATGAATTGCTTTATCTTGATTCCGAGAAAGAAAGTGTCATGACGGTGATTCCTTTGGCAGATCTGCTCAATATCCGACAAAATCTCCCCCCTAGTACCACGGCACTCCCTTCGGCAACCACGACTCTTTATCCCAAAATTGCCGAGGGGGAATTATTAAACTCTCTACACCGAGCGACTATCATAGCCACAGATGAGAAGATAGAAGCAAATATTACCCCCTCTAATTGGGAAGATAAATATAATTTTCCTTTTTGTCTAAAAGTTTCCGTGACATCCCGTCCCGTCAATTGGGGGGAAGATTTAATCGATCTGGAAAGTACGATGCTTAAACGCAGATCTACCCGCGCTTATAGTGGTGCTAGTCTCAGTTTAGACGAATTGCGAGCGCTGCTGCATTTTACCTATCAACCCCAAGATTATGCCGACCAAAATCTCGATCCCAATCCCGATTATTTTGATCTAGACTTATTGGAAACTTTTATCGCTGTTTCGGCAGTAACTGGATTAGAGGAAGGCTGTTATTATTATGCTCCTAAAGCTCAAGAATTGCGGCAAATTCGCTTTAAAAATTTCCGGCAAGAGTTACATTATCTCTGTTTAGGTCAGGATTTGGGACGGGATGCGGCTGCTGTGGTTTTTCATACGGCGGATCTGTCAAAAGCAGTGGCTAAATACGGCGATCGAGTCTATCGTTATCTTCATGCAGATGCGGGTCATTTGGGACAGAGATTAAATTTAGCAGCTATTCATCTGGGGTTAGGGGTTAGTGGTATCGGTGGTTTTTTTGATGATCAAGTTAATGAAGTGTTAGGAATTCCCTCCGATGAAGCGGTTATCTATATCACTACTTTAGGCCGACCAAAAGTTTTTTAAGGTGAGTTTGAACCACTGAAGGGGTGACAAGGAGGTTGAGGTCATAGTAATCTGTACCTTGACAGATGCACTTTCTCGCTGGGACGTATTTTGTTTAAAGGTTAATCCAACTACGCACCATTTGTCGAGGTTTTCCTGAATTTTTAAAAGCGGTTCTATTGTGGCATAAAAAGCGATTATTAACGTAAAATACATCACCTTTTTTCATTTTGAAGCGGACTGTATTTTCCGGTTCTGAAAAAAAGTTGTCGATTATGTCAAGTGTTTTTGTGATAGCTTCCGGTTGCGCTATTTCTAGTTTGGAGTAAGCAACTTCAATCCAGTACCGCATATAACGAAAAACCAGACCCCGAGAATCTGTTGAGAATAAGGGGAAATTATTCTTTTGAATAGCTTCTTGAGAATTAATCTCTCCCGGTGTAATCACATCCCTCGCCAAAGGTTCGTAGAGACAGGAAACTAGGTCTGTATGGTTTTGCCAGAAATATTGATACAAATTGGCGGCGTTTACTACTAGGGAATCTCCTCCCTCATCCGCAGCAGCAAGACAGAGTAAGCCAACAATATCAGGGAAGTAGTTTTTGTCTGTACTATCGGTATGATAGCCAGTTTCTGCATTCGTCATCGAAACGGGTATAGCTTCTTTAGTGTAATCCATTCCTCGATCGATTACATCAAAAAAATCGCCATAGCGGTGGTTTAGCAGTCCAAAAATGCGAGAAATAAAAGCATAAATTAACCGCATTTCTGTTTCTGTTAATGCTGAATCTAATCGAAAAATAATTATTCCTGGTTCCTGGAGCAATTTCTCACGAAACGGTAGGAAAAAATCAAGATTTTTATTGACTGTTTCCCGTCCTATTTCGTTGGGTTTGTCAAGCCATCTCTGATTGCTTCTTTTTAGTAAATCCAAGACTAATGATTTGGGTAAATGAAAAAATAGTTGAGAAGGATCGGGCAATTTTTTCCAAATCAGTAATGAAATATTAGGATCGGAAATTGGTATAATCATTTTTGAATCTTGAAGGCAACGTGAAGGGGAAGGTCAATAAGCGGAGTAAAAAATTCTGGGTCTAGTTCTAAATGTTTCTGATTAATTTTTAGTTCATAAACTTCTGGCATTTTTGTGAAGGCTGCTAAACGAAGAGATGTGAAGTAATCTTCCATAGTTTTATGAACACATTGCACGGCGACGGCTTTTCTATCTCTGCGCCAAATCTCACCGGGGAATAATTGATTGCGTCCGGAAAAATAGCCAGCTTTCGGTTTAAAATAAAAGGGAAACTTATCTTTTTTCAGAAAAGGTAAAGAGGGATGGGGGACGGCGAACAGGAAATAGCCACCGAATTTCAAAAGTTGGTAGGCTTTCTGCAGCGTGCTAATAGTTTCTGAAACATTTAAGTAGTTGAACAGAAACATAGCCAGAACTAAATCGTATTGTTCGGACTCAGTGACCGCAAAATCACGAATATCACCAGCTTCATAGGAAGCATTAGTAATCTGATGCTCGTTTTTTTGAATCAAGGCCTGCTCGATCATTTGCGATGAAATATCAATCCCATGAACAGATTGAGCGCCTCGGTTAATTAACTCTCTTCCTACATAACCTTCCCCACAGCCTAGATCTAATATATTCTTGTTGACAATCGGTTCACATAAATCAATGACAAAGGGACGTGCGGAGTAATCAGAAAGCAAAATCGGTTCTACTCGTTTCCAGTCTCCTGCGCTTTCGTCGTAAAGTTTTTTGGTTTCTTGTGTTGCTTTCATACCTATCTAACGGGATAAAATTTGCACTAATTTTGTTTTAGTCTAGCACTGTGTAAGTAATTACCCATAAAACTTTTGCCAGTTAATCCGAAATCAGCTATCGCCAGAAAAATTAGCTCTTCTTCTCCTAAGTTCACAGATTGATGCACACACCAACGGGGAATAACAGCAAAAGTACCCGGTTCGACTTCGTTTTCGTATTGATCAACAATAACTTTTCCTTGACCCTGAAGAAATACAAATACGGTTTCATGTGCGTGTTTGTGCATTTCATTCGCCTTTCCTGGCTTGACTATAACTGGGCGTGCATCTAAAACTTCTAGAGCAAATGGCAGGCGAAATACGTTAAAATCAATATTGAGTTTATCGACCTTATTGTTGTATAAAGCTTCTAAGTTGCTGGCGCTGATTGTTGAAATAAGCTCTTTACCTTCTTGGACATAAGTTAAGCTTTTTTGTTCATTAATTTTTTCGGTCAATGCTCCCAGTCGCAGCGTTTGAAAATCATGGTAAAGTTGTGATGCAAGCCTTAATATTGTTGGAGAGCATTGGCATTCACCAGATGGATTTTCAAGCCAATTTAACAAGTTCAGAACTTCTTCCTTGTGCTTTTCCGTTTGCATCCCGTATAGCAAAAGTGAACTCAATCCGGGTAGTAGTTTTTCCACTGGAACAGTAGATAAGTCTTCCGTCAATCCAATACGCACATCATTGATTTGATGCAATAAAAGTTCCTGTTCCTGATTAGACAGCTTTTTGCCTTTAATCATTTTAGTGAAAAGCGTAACAATCTTGAGTTGGTCTGATGATGTCAAAGATTTATCTAGCGCCAACGCACGTTCATACATATTGTCCCAGTAAGCAGCACGTAGATTTAAGGCTTTTAACATTCCTTTCCGTAATTCCAGAACAGCCTGTTCGCTTTCGCTGGCTAATTCCTTAGCAATCTCAACTAAAGTCAAGCTGTGTTCATCCTCCACTTCTGTATGTAAAGGAAAAAATACATATTGCTCCAAGGATAATGATGTATGGTTTTTAATCGCTTCGATAATGTGTTTGTAGATAAATTTAACCACAGATTCAGTCCCTAAACCTATGGCTCCAATAGCTTCGAGTGAACTTCCATTCTGGAGCAGCGATAGGAATGATTCACGCCAGATTTCCACTTCAACACAAGGCGTTTGCGTGCTATCTACTCCCATCGCTTCTTGAAAACGCTTGAATAACTGTGGGTGAGGAATTTCCTGTACCCACTCGTCCTTAATACCTAATTTACGGATTGCTTCGAGATCTTCATCGTGTAGATGTCCGTTTTCTTCAGCTAAGTTCTTCAGCAGGTGATTTCGATGAGTGGGATTTTCTAGCTTTGATATTACTGCTGTTAAATAACGGGAAAACCAGTCACTATAAGCTCCGTATTGACTGGCAAAGTCTGTCAGAACTTCATCAATATGTTGAAATTCTCCTTTTTCTAAAGCCAGTAAATACGGATGATTAATCGCTCGATGGCTTAGTGCTTCCTCGATTAAATTTTCCATTTTTTCTCATCCCCCGATAGCCGCCCTCTTTTAAATATAGCGCTTTTCACGTTACTGAGGTATCGACAAGTTTTGCCAACAAGGGGCTTAAGCCCCTTGCCCATGCCTCATCCTGAGGAAAACTGCTATACCATCACAAAATTGGCCAATTGTCAATAGCGTTTGAGATGCGCTCCCCCTGAAAACAGATCATTCTTGATTAAGATTCTCTGAGACTTTCTCTCTCTAATTCGATTAAATTATCGATTTTCTTTAGCTTGGCATCCCCGGCAAGATAACCGATCCCGCGATGTAAATGTAAGCGAAATTGTTGAGTTAGAGTTTCTTTATCGGTTCCTAATCCGTCTTGATGACAACGTTGTTTGAGGGCAATTAAGAAAATATCGGCCATTTCTCCCCCGAATACTTTCCAAGATAATTCTACATTGCTATCGGCAGGAATGGGAACGGGAGAGGGGAGACTCGGTTCAGCAAGGGAACGACAAAAAGCCCAACGACAGAGGATATTCCATTGGTCAATTTTGGTGTAGCGTTTTAATTTTATTAGGCTATCTTTGGCGGTTTGAGATAGTCGAAAACGTTCGATCGGTGATTCCATAATCTATAATTTTACCTCGCTCTGACCGATGAGAAAATAGTTAGTCATTCTCAATCCTGTTTAATAGGATAGTGGAAAGTGGGGAGCTTTTTTTCAGTGTTCAGTAAACAGTAATCAGTGAACTGATAACTCGCATCTGATAAATGATAACTGATGAGTCCATCTCACATTTGCAGAAATACCGGCAATCGGCAATTATCAGTGACTCTTAAATTATTACAGATATATCAGCGGCTGTCTGTAAGCATCCCACCGAAAAACTAATGCGCTCCGGGGTTTGGGGGCGGCGCCACGACCCCAACGGGAGGTTTGGGGGGTAGAACCCCCCAAAGGCTTGGATTGAGCGATAAAATCGGAAGTGATGACCAATTTTAGAAGATAGTTTCCCTTTAAAAATACCAACTCAGTAGATTTACAAAAATGAGATGCACCCAATTTTACCCCCGATCACTCGATAACGGCTCTTCGGTTTGTGTTATGCAATGGACGGGGGTTATAAGGGATGGAACCCTTATAGAGAAAGGCATTTAGCGATTTTTGTCAATTGTTTTTATCTAGAGCGAACTAATCAATTAAGTCTCTTGCCAGATAAGGATTTAG
>NZ_JADBVE010000086.1:0-2649 GCF_020245285.1 Microcystis sp. M31BS1 | reverse complement strand
TGGTGGTGGTGGTGACAGAAAAAAACGCTATTAAGCTTTTTTTGTGAATAATTGTGGGAGGGTGGACAGGGTTCACCCTTTTTTGTCGGCAATTGCGATCGCTGCTCCTCTCAAAACCAATAGAAATCTAAATGTCTGAGTCTCTCCAAAAGGTAACAAGTAAACTATAAAGGATATCGTCATCAGGTCTGATCGGCGATCGACTCCCGAATATATGGACAACAAAAACCCATGGAGACAACCTATACCCTAGCTGATGGGCCTGAAGCACTTCAAGGCCCCACTTTAATTGAAGATGATCGCACGGGCATGAGTCCCGAAACCCTAAAACGGGCTTTTCTGGACAATCTATTTTATTTGCAAGGGGTTAACCGCACCGATGCCAGTCCCTACAATTACTATGTCGCCCTTGCCTACACCGTTCGCGATCGCCTCCTGCGTCGTTTTCTGAAATCCACCGACACCTACAAACAAGAAAAAGTTAAACTCGTCTGCTATTTCTCCGCCGAATTCCTCATGGGGCGGTATTTAGGCAATAATCTCGCTAATTTGGGTATTTACGACCTAATCAAAGAGATGATCGAGGAATTAGGTCTTGATTTTGAGGAAATTATCGAACAGGAACCGGATCCCGGCCTCGGAAACGGCGGTTTAGGGCGTTTAGCGGCTTGTTTCCTCGATTCCCTCGCTTCCCTAGAAATTCCCGCCATCGGTTACGGTATCCGCTACGAATTTGGCATTTTCCATCAAATGATCCAAAACGGTTGGCAGGTGGAAATCCCCGATAACTGGCTACGCTTCGGCAATCCTTGGGAATTACCCCGTCCCGATGAAAGTGTGGAAGTAAAACTGGGAGGCCGGACGGAAATCTATCACGATGATAAGGGACAGGAACGGGTCCAATGGCTGCCGGAACGTCGGGTTTTAGCCATTCCCCACGATACCCCCGTCCCGGGTTACAAAACCAACACGGTGAACGCTTTGCGTCTCTGGAAAGCAGAAGCGAGTGAATCGTTTAATTTTGAGGCTTTTAACGCCGGGTTATACGATCAATCCGTGGCTGAAAAAATGGACGCGGAAACCATTTCTAAAGTCCTTTATCCCAACGATAACACCCCCGCCGGTCGCGAATTACGTCTGGCCCAACAATACTTTTTTGTGGCCGCTTCCCTGCAAGATTTAATTCGCATTCACCTAAAAAGCCACAAAAATCTGCAAAATTTCCACGAAACCGCCGCTATTCAACTGAACGATACTCACCCCGCCATTGCGATCGCTGAGTTAATGCGTTTGTTAGTGGATGAAAACGGCTTAGAATGGTCAAAAGCTTGGACAATTACCCAAAAAACCTTCGCTTATACCAATCATACCCTATTGCCGGAAGCCCTAGAACGTTGGTCGGCGGATCTGCTCGGGAAATTGCTGCCCCGACATCTAGAAATTATCTACCTGATCAATCACTTTTTCCTCGACGATGTGCGGACTTGGTTTCCCGATAACGAGGAATTATTGGGCAAATTGTCGATAGTTGAAGAAGCTGGTTGGGGTAATAAACAAATTCGCATGGCTAATTTAGCCTGTGTGGGTAGTCACTCGATTAACGGAGTTGCGGCTTTACACACCGAGTTACTGCAAAAAGACACCCTGAAAGAGTTTGCCATGCTCTGGCCAGAAAAATTCTACAATAAAACCAATGGTGTCACCCCGCGCCGGTGGATTTTATTGAGCAACCCCCAATTATCGGCACTATTTACCGAAAAAATCGGCGATAATTGGTTAAAAGACCTGAAGGAATTGCGAAAACTGGAACAATACCTTGATGATCCTGAATTTCGTCAGCGTTGGTATGAAATTAAACAGGCGAATAAGGCCGATTTAGCGGCTTATATGCTGAAAACCCGCAATATTGAGGTGGATGTTAATTCGATTTTCGATGTGCAGGTAAAACGGATTCACGAATACAAACGCCAACATCTGGCAGTTCTGCACATTATCGCCCTTTATAATCGCATTAAACAGAACCCTCAGATCGATATCGTGCCGCGCACTTTTATCTTTGGTGGTAAGGCAGCCCCCGGTTACTTTATGGCTAAGTTAATTATTAAGTTAACTAATGCTGTGGCTGAAATTGTTAATAAGGATCCTGATGTCAGAGGTCGTTTAAAATTGGTTTTCCTGCCTAACTTTAACGTTTCTTTGGGTCAACGCATCTATCCGGCGGCGGATCTGTCCGAACAGATTTCTACGGCGGGTAAGGAAGCTTCCGGAACTGGTAACATGAAGTTTGCCATGAATGGCTCCCTCACCATTGGGACTCTGGACGGCGCTAATATCGAAATTCGCGAGGAAGCAGGGGCAGAAAATTTCTTCCTTTTTGGCTTGACAGCAGAAGAAGTTTATGCTAAAAAGGCCCACGGTTATGAACCGATGAGCTATTACAAAAATAATCGCGAATTGAAGGGAGTGATCGATCGAATTAAGAGTGGTTATTTTAGCCATGGTGACCCAGAATTATTCAGGCCGATCGTTGATTCTCTCCTCTACGATGACCAGTATATGCTTTTAGCTGATTATCAATCCTACGCTGATTGTCAGGAACAGGTAAGTGAAGCTTATCGCGATCGGGACAAGTGGACGCGGATGTCGATT
>NZ_JADBVE010000085.1:0-23668 GCF_020245285.1 Microcystis sp. M31BS1 | reverse complement strand
GAATATATTCTGATTGAACAATCTAGTTATAGTGTAGAACGTTACTATAAACAAAAGGATGATCAATGGTTAGTTGATTTCCTTACAGGGGAAAATGCAGTTTTACAATTGGTGTCGGTGGATTGGCAGATTTCTTTGCAAGATTTATATCAAAGAGTCAATTTTGACCTAGCAGAAACCTAAAATTAAGAGAAACCTGAAAAAGAGTCGCTGTCAAGAAAATTGTCATCTCAAAATAGCTAATCTTTTTTGGTATAATAGACGGACTACTATATGTTAAATCTATGGACGCTCTAGATTTTTCCGATCAACTACAATGGACCGCAGAAGCAAAAGCAAAACTGAAAAATATTCCCTATTTTGTTCGTTCCCAAGCGCGTCAAAGGATAGAAGAATTAGCTCGTCATGCCGGTTCCGATCGAGTTACCGTGGAAATGGTGGAACAGGCTAGAGTAGAATTCGGACAGTAGATTTTTAGCCGCCAATTTGGGACATAGTACGGGTATAAATGCCGCTTGATGTGCCGGAATCACGCAGTTTAAAGTTTATTTCTGCCTTCAGTTCTATTAATTCCCGCACTCTTTCCCTGATTTCTGCTGGCGAAATTCCCTGACGGAGGGCAGTTTTTAGGTCAATTTGTCCGGTTTCGTTGAGGAGACAGGGACGCAACCAACCATCGGCCGAGAGACGTAGGCGGTTGCAGCGATCGCAAAAACACTCCGACATCTGACTGATAAAGCCGATTGTACCCTTAGCCCCCGGAATTTGAAAAACATCGGCTGGACCATTTCCCCGCACTTGACCCTCATTTAAGCCCCATTTTGCCCGAATTCGCCCCCTTAATTCCTCGTTGGCAATCCAAGCTTTTTCTTGAAATAAATCACCGTTACCGATGGGCATAAACTCGATAAAACGGACGTGCCAACGCTTATCGATGGTCAAAGCCGCTAAATCTTCCACTTCTGCCTCATTTATCCCCGGAATCACCACCACATTCAATTTTAAGGGGTCAAAACCCACCCTCTGGGCTGCTTGAATACCTGCCCAAGTTTTTTGCCAACGACTCCGGCCGCGATTACCGATAATCTTATCGAAAGTGTCGGGGTCGAGGGAGTCTAAACTAATATTAATCCGTCTTAGTCCGGCTTCATACAACATTTCGGCTAAATTGTCAAGTAAATAGCCATTAGTGGTCAAGGCTAAATCGCTAGTAGCAGATAAAGAGGCGATGTCGCGCACAATCTCCACTACTTCGGGATGTAAGAGAGGTTCCCCACCAGTAAGACGAAATTTGCGGAAACCGAGGGGAATAAAGACATTTTTGACTAAAGTAAGAATTTCCTCCCGGGTGAGTAAGTCTTGTGGTCGAACATAGGCCAATTCTGCATCTTCAGGCAGACAATACTGACAGCGAAAGTTACAGCGATCGATTAAACTAATCCTGAGATAGTCGATTTGGTTCATGTTCAGGGGCAAATACTGTTATAAAACTTCATGAATTTATCATAACAATTCCGGCTCGATCGATATCTAGACATCGGGCCAAGTTTCCAGAAAACCACGGCTACATCTAGATTTTAGTCTATGATGACAATAGATTTGCTCAATGGCAAGGGCCAATAATGATTGGTAAATTTGATAATTTTTCTTGATTGTACTTAACCAAAAAGGTCAGCTAAGTAGGTAGTCGTTAAAAGTTGTCAGACACCCCCCTTATTAAGGGGGGATTAAGGGGGTGACTAAGGGGGGATCGGCACCCCCCTTATCAAGGGGGACAGGGGGGATCGAACCTAAAATCCATTTTTAATTTAATTATAACCAGCTACTTAACACCAGAAAGAAATATTAAACAATCCTCTAGATATGGACAAACAGAATACTATCTAAATTGAGCGAGCCAATAATGCTATGATCAAAGATTAATTATCTTGAGATGGTAATTTGTGTGATGTTACCTTTTTTACTACCCATTGCCCAAACTCCCCCTAGTGTAGAAATAATTCGACCAGCGCAGGTGCGTCCTTTACCGAATCAACTAGATCAAGTTCCCGTTTTTAATAGCAATAGTCCCGAATTATTGCTAGGAGAAGGGATTTTGCTTTCGACTTTTCCCTCCCAAGAGAAAAGTTTTCCCTCGGCCCATTTAAATTATGCTTTTCAGGGACGCTTTGATATTTTTGCCCACCATATAGCGAGGGGGAGTTTTCCCGATAATTTACGCACCCTTTATCTGGGTATATTACTCCACAATCCCAGTCCTAATCCCGTGACTGTTAAAATTTTGCAGGGGGCCAGTTATTTGAGTCAACCCGATGCAGCTTTTATCGATTTACCTGCACAAGTGGAAAATAATCAGGGGACGGTTTTTGCTGGGCCGGGAAGTCGGGTAATGGGGGATATTTTAATGGGGCAGCGTCAGGATATTTTTCCCGATAGGATTATTATTCCCCCTGGGGAGAGTTTTATGGTCTTAAATGCGGCGATTCCCGTGCGCGATTTGACTCCCCCTTTAAACGGTAGATCCACTTATCTTCGTCTGGAAAGTGACGGTCTTCTCTACGCTGCTAGTTTAGCTCTTTATGCACCCCTAGATGAAAATGGGCAGGAAAGACCACCAAATCTGACAGAATGGCAAAATTTGCTAGAAAAAGGCAATTTATCGACTCCGCGGGATCGAGCGCCCACTCCTCCCCATAGTCAAGGACAGATAATTTATGGACGGGTAGCGGGGGTGTCCCAAGGTTCAGCTTGGCCTGCCCGATTGGTCGATCGAGCTTCTTTATGGTTAAATATTCCTGATTCTGGTCAATCTATAGCCTATGGGATTAGCACCCTACCCGGAGGCAAACTGGGAACGGAACAAAATCAAAGTGCTAGTATGTTAGTTCGCTATCCCGATACGGCCTATCAAGCTCATGGTAATTACGGTGTGGAATATAGGTTAAGTTTACCTCTATTTAATCGAAGTGATGAGGCGAAAACGGTGACTATTGCGCTAGAAACACCGATTAAAGAGAATATTATTGGGCTGGGTTTGCGTTTTCTCGATCCGGCTGCTCCACAAGTGTTTTTTCGGGGAACAGTAGCCGTCAATTATAGCGATGATCAAGGACAGGCACAAAGCAGATTTTTTCATCTCGTTCAAAGACGCGGACAAGAGGGGCAATCTTTAGTGACTCTGACTATTCCTCCGGGGGATTGGCGTGTAGTACAGGTAAATTTTTTATATCCACCAGATGCTACTCCTCCGCAGGTTTTAACGATTAAGACCGAGTAGAACAAGTTTAAAATTGGCCGTTAATGATCGCAATATTCCATTGACCGTCTTGGTTGGTTTCAAAGGCAATTTGGCGACCATCACCGCTAATGGTGGGATTGCGGACGCTTCCCCGCAGGTTAGCGGTTAACAGGGTTGCACGGGATCTGGAACGATCATAAACCATGACATCACTTTTACCGCGTTCGCTGGAGATATAGGCAATTAAACGACCGTCAGCATTTAAAGATGGCTGATCTTGGCTAGAATCGCCACGATTTAGGTTAGGAAGATTAACTAGGCGCTTTTCTTGCAGATCGAATAAATATATACTACGACGACCGGAGCGATCGGAAGCGAAGGCTAAATAGCGACCATCAGCACTATAACTGGGGAATTGATCGGGAGCAAAACTATTTAAACCACCGGCGGGAACTTGAGGAGTGATCAAAAGAGGGGAATTACAGCCACTTATCCCCGATAACAGCCCAAAAGAGGCCAAAAATCGCCCCAGCCAGACAAAAAAAATTTTTTCTTTCATCTTGACTTTTGACCCCAAATGTGCTAGTAACTTTCTTCCTTGCCGACGGTTTTGAGGGTAAGTAGTTGATTGCCTTGACTGAGACTATCGGCGATCGCTTCTCGAATCGGCAGGTCAATACTGGTTTCTGCGAGGATTTCTTGGGCTTTTTGCCGCAAATCTGCCCCGGTATCGGCATCTACTTGGTCTAGATCGAGTAATTCTTGCGATAGCTGTTCGATCGAATTCAGGTTAGTCATAGCTCAGGCTCCCAACAAGCTTAATTACAATCCCATGGTAAAGAGTATCCCTCTCTACCATGGGATTTTTTGGCTTTAATTCAGGATTGATACCAATCCAACTTTAAAAACCCTCTTAAGTAAGTAGTTATAATTAAATCGAAGATAGATTTTGCCTCTGATCCCCCCTGCCCCCCTTGATAAGGGGGGTGCCGATCCCCCCTTAGTCCCCCCTTAATAAGGGGGGCATCTGATAATTTTTAACGCCTACCTACTTATCAATTGTTTCCCCCCTCTCCCCTCTCCCCTCTCTCTCAAAAAAATTTTCCCAGAGGTGCTTGACATAACCCTGATGATGAAGTTACAATCAGAATTGTCGCAAAAATGGGATTGTAGTTCAATTGGTTAGAGCACCGCCCTGTCACGGCGGAAGTTGCGGGTTCGAGCCCCGTCAATCCCGTAGAAATTTAGGTTAAAGTCGCCCATGCTTGGCTATCCTGTAGGCAGTAGGATAAATTAACAGAATCCTACTGCCTAGATTTGTTCTAATTTACCGATAAACCAGCATTAGCTTGAGTATAATCGGGTAATTCAATCTTTACTGGTTGTACCCGCCAGATTTCCTCGCAGTATTGCCGAATCGATCGATCGCTAGAGAATTTACCCATGCGGGCCACATTAAGAATTGCTAAACGACTCCAATGTTCTTGATCTTTATAAGCGTGACCGACTCCTTCCTGACAGTCGATATAGGACTGATAATCGGCCAGTAACATATAGGGATCATCGTAGATAAGATTATCCACAAGCGGACGGAATAAACTACTATCACCCCGGCTAAAAAATCCCGAACCAATGAGGTCTAATACCGCCCGCAATTCTTCGTTATGGTAATAGTATTCTTGGGGATTATAACCAGCGGCTTTCTTAGCATAAACTTCCTCAGTTGTCAAGCCAAAAAGAAAGAAATTTTCCGCTCCCACCTCTTCACGAATTTCGATATTTGCCCCATCAAGAGTGCCGATAGTTAAGGCACCATTCATGGAAAATTTCATATTACCAGTTCCCGAAGCTTCTTTCCCAGCTGTGGAAATTTGTTCAGACAAGTCGGCAGCTGGATAAACCCGTTGACCGAAGGTGACATTATAATCGGGTAGGAAAACCACTTTTAAACGTCCTCCAATCGTCGGATCATTATCGATCACTTCTGCCACAGAATTAATCAATTTAATGATTAATTTCGCCATAAAATAACCCGGGGCTGCCTTACCACCAAAAATAAAGGTACGGGGGGTAATATCGAGATTGGGATTATTTTTGAGGCGATGATAGAGGGTGACGATATGTAAAACGTTGAGATGTTGCCGTTTATATTCGTGAATGCGTTTTACCTGCACATCAAAGAGGGTACTAGGATCAACTTTAATGCCGACTTTTTTATCGATATAATTGGCTAAATCTGCCTTAATATCGTATTTAATTCGTCGCCAAGAGTCCCGAAATCCTCCATCATCCACATAGTTTTCTAAACCGCGTAAATCCTCCAGATGCTTAATCCAATTTTCGCCGATTTTTTCTGTAATCGCAAAAGTCAAGCGGGGATTACTAGAAACTATCCAGCGCCGGGGAGTAACTCCATTAGTTTTGTTGCTAAACTTTTCGGGAAAGAGTTCATAGAAATCGCGCAGAACATCTTTTTTCAGTAATTCTGTATGGAGGGCTGCCACCCCATTAATTGCCTGGGAACCCACACAGGCAAGGTGAGCCATACGGACGTATTTTTCGCCGCTTTCATCGATTATAGATAAACGGGACATTTTGCCATCATCATGGGGATAAATAATGCGAATTTTATCCAAGAAACGATGGTTAATTTCGTAGATAATTTCCATTAATCGCGGTAAAAGACGACCAAAAATACTCAAAGACCATTTTTCTAAAGCTTCTGGCAAAAGAGTATGATTGGTGTAAGCGAAGGTATTTTGAGTAATAAACCAAGCTTTATCCCAATCGAAATGATGCACATCAATTAACAAGCGCATTAACTCGGCTACCCCGACGGAAGGGTGAGTATCATTCAATTGTACCGACCATTTTTGATTAAAATTATCGAGACTGGGGTTCTCATGTAAGTGAATACGAATCATATCCTGTAGGGAACAGGAAACAAAGAAATATTGCTGTTCTAAACGTAGTTCTTTGCCTTGAATTGGTTCATCGTTAGGATAGAGAACTTTACTGATATTTTCCGAGTGAACTTTATTATCCACCGCACCATAATAATCGCCGCGATTAAAGCGACCAAAATCAAAAGATTCACAAGCTTCTGATTTCCATAGACGCATAGTATTAGCGGTGTTAACTCGATAGCCGAGAATTGGGGTATCGTAGGGAATTCCTTTGACTACATAATCGGGAATCCAACGACTGCGATAATTACCATTTTCGTCGGTATAGGATTCGGTATAACCGCCAAATTTTACCTCTACTCCCGCTTCTGGTCGGGCAATTTCCCAGGGATTTCCATACTGTAACCACTTATCGGTTATTTCTACCTGCCAACCGTCGTGAATTTCTTGATCAAAGATACCAAATTCGTAGCGAATACCGTAACCAATAGCCGGAATTTCTAGGGTAGAAAGGGAATCAAGATAACAGGCAGCTAAACGACCTAAACCACCATTTCCTAACCCCGGTTCTTCTTCCTGGGCAATTAATTCTTCTAGTTTTAATCCCGATTCGCTGACAGCTTTCTCCACCTGTTCGTAGATACCGAGATTGATTAAATTATTGGCCAAATGGGGACCGACTAAAAATTCGGCCGAGAGATAACAAACGGTTCTGACATCTTTTTTTAGATAGGTTTGTTGGGTGGTCAACCAACGCTGCAATAAACGATCACGGATGGTATAAGCTAAGGCCATGTAAAGATCGTTTTTGCTGGCTAATTCCGGTAATTTACCTTGAATATAGAGTAAATTATCCCTTAAAGCCCGTCGGATAGTTTCTGTGTCTAATCCCGTTCTGTCATCTTCGATGATAATCGGACAAACAAAAGTTGACTCTGGAGATGGATCCATAGGAGTGTTTTGACTAAAAATCGACTGCTCTTAGTCTAAAATAATCTGTACTCAAATTTTATCAAGAAAAGCTTAAATCTTGACTAAGATTAAGGTATAGTAATGATGAAGTTAAGGTGATTAAGTTTCAATTACCGATAGGAAGCGAAAACAGGGGAAAGTTTGAGCAATGCGTGCTTTTGTGACGGGTGGAACGGGTTTTATCGGGGCGAATTTAGTGCGATTGCTTTTAGTCGAAGGCTACCAAGTGCGCGTCCTCGTCCGTCCCCAGAGTAATCTCAGAAATTTGCGGGGTTTAGACGTGGAAATTGTCCGGGGTAATTTAAATGATGAGAACTTATTTAAATTAATGGTCGGATGCGAAGTTCTCTTTCATGTAGCGGCGCACTATTCTCTCTGGCAAAAGGATAGACATCAACTCTACCAAAACAATGTTTTAGGTACAAGAAATGTGCTAGAATCGGCGCATTTAGCGGGAGTTGCCAGAATAGTTTATACCAGTTCTGTGGCGGCTATTGGAGTTGGTAAAAAGGGTGAAAGTGTCGATGAAACTTATCAAAGTCCCGCCCATCAATTGGTGGGTTATTATAAAAAATCAAAGTATTGGGCAGAACAGGAAGCATTGAAAGCAGTGCAAAGAGGACAGGATATCGTTATAGTTAATCCTAGTACGCCGATAGGAGCCTTTGATCTTAAGCCTACACCCACTGGCGACATTATTCTCCGTTTTTTGCGGCGAAAAATGCCCGCTTATGTGAATACGGGATTAAATCTAATTGATGTGCGCGATGTGGCCTGGGGACATTTATTAGCTTTAGAAAAGGGAAGAACTGGCGAAAGATATATTTTAGGTCATCAAAACACTTCTTTAAAAACCTTGTTGACAGAATTAGCCGAAATTACCAGCATAAATGCTCCGAAAATTGTTTTACCTTTTTGGATTCCTTTACTAATAGCTTGGCCGGATGAAAAAGTTCTTCCTGTCTTCGGAAAATCGCCCTCTATACCCCTTGATGGCGTGAAAATGTCAAAACAGTCCATGTACTACGATTCCTCGAAGGCACGGCAAGAACTGGGCTTACCGCAATCGCCGATTAGACAAGCTTTAGCTGATGCTATCGATTGGTTTCAAACCAATGGAGACATTACTTATTAAGACTGGGTAGGAAAGGAAAAAGATGGCCTCAATTGTGCTGAAATGCTTAAGTAGTTAGGTGTTAAAAGTTGTCAGACACCCCCCTTATCAAGGTAGTAGGGTTGATTCATGAATCAACCCTACTATGAATCAACCCTAGGGACAGGGGGGATCAGACGCAAAATCTATTTAATAATTCATCTAGGAAAACCTGTTCTTGCTAAAATAACTCCAATTTTAAGCGCAATCATCCCCCCAAGAACACTGCCCAACCAATAAATTAAACCGAAAGTCAAGTTTCCCTGCTCTAAAAACTTGTTTACCTCCAAACTATAGGTAGAAAAAGTTGTATAGGAACCACAAAAACCCGTGGCAATCATCAATCCTAATTCTGGGGCAATTATACGAATATTTTCCTTAACCATAGTAAAGATATAGGCAATAATTAAACAGCCAGAAACATTGACAAAAAATGTCCCAAAAAATCCCCACTCTTTACCGAAGATACTGTCAATTAATTTCGCAATATAAAAACGACTTAAAGCCCCAAAAATAGCCCCAATTGCCACGAATAAACCATAACGACCCCTGAAAAAATTCATGCTGTCTCTCCTGCCCTTCAATAGTAAATAAATTGGAGAATTAAGTAGCTGGTTATAATTAAATTTAAAATGGATTTTAGGTTCGATCCCCCCTTAATCCACCCTTGATAAGGGGGGCATCTGATAGTTTTTAACGCCTACCTACTTAACCTAGAAAAAATTGGGCAATAGCTGCCCCGATTCTCACGGCAATCAATCCGAAAATGATACTAGCAACGGCAAAAATAAGACTGAGAAAATTTTGTTGATTGCGCCAGAGGGTCAAGATATCTAAACTATAGGTAGAAAAGGTGGTATAAGCTCCTAAAAATCCCGTTCTAACCATTAAATCTAGTGAGTGGGAATAAAAGGAAAAACTGGGTAAAATAGCCCAAAAAAAGCCGATAGCTAGACAGCCAGTTAAATTAATAATAAAGGTTCCATAGGGAAAGCGCAAGCCGAATTTCGCTTTTGTCCATTCGGTAATATGATAACGAGATAACGCCCCTGGAACCGCTCCTGCTGCAATTGCGAAAACATCGTTCAAATCTGACATTGTTTCTAATTTTTTTGCTATCTTTGCCTAGGCTCTATGATAATTGATGCGGTTATCGATCGCATGGCCGATATTTTCAGGAGTGTTATTGTCAAGGACAACCTGACATTCAGGATAAACGTATGAAAATTCAACCGCGTAAACGTTTTGGACAACATTGGTTAAAAGATGAATCGATACTCGATCGCATCATCGGCGCTGCTAATTTACAATCAGAGGATCGGGTATTAGAAATCGGCCCTGGTACAGGCATTTTAACCCGTCGTCTTCTCGATGGCGCTCAATTGGTTGTCGCTGTAGAAATCGATCGAGATCTATGGACAATTTTAAATAAAAAATTTGGCCAACAAGATAACTTTCATCTCATCCCAGGCGACTTTCTTACCCTTAAACCCGAGCAACTGCCGCCAGTTAATAAAGTAGTGGCTAATATTCCCTATAATATCACCGGTCCGATCCTCGAAAAGCTGCTCGGTTCGATCGCCCATCCCTTCACCCCCCCTTACCAGAGTATTACCCTCTTGGTCCAGAAAGAAGTCGCCGAAAGATTAGTCGCTGTCCCCTCCACCAAAGCTTACAGCGCTCTCAGCGTCCGCATTCAATACCTTGCCGATTGTCAATGGATTTGTGATGTCCCCCGGCGAGCCTTTTCCCCACCTCCCCGGGTGGATTCGGCGGTAATTCAGCTTTTACCCCGTGTTTTCCCGAAAAATGTCAGTAATGCGGCCTTTTTGTCCACTTTAATTAGCTGGGGTTTTGCCAACCGGCGCAAAATGTTACGCAATAATCTAAAAAATTGTCTGGATAGCGATCGATTAAGCCAAATCCTGACACAATTAGAGATTAATCCCCTCGCTCGCGCCGAAGATCTCAGTTTATCGCAATGGATTGACTTGGCGGAAAAATTAGGTCAATTGCCAAAATTTTAGATTTTTTTTCTTGACAAATGCACAGTTATACCCTTCTAGCCCCCGCTAAAATTAATTTATATCTAGAAATCGTTGGCGATCGCCCTGATGGTTTCCACGAGTTAGTCATGGTGATGCAGACGGTGGCATTATGCGATCGCATCACTCTCCGGCCGAACGGATTGCAGGAATTCCGTCTCTTTTGCTCTCATCCCCTCGTCCCCCAAGATAGCAGTAATCTCGCCCATCGCGCCGCCACTTTGATGGCGAAGGAATTCCCCCGCCTCTTTGCCAATTACGGCGGCATCGATATCACCATCGAGAAACATATTCCCGTGGCTGCCGGTTTAGCGGGGGGGTCCACCAACGCGGCGGCGGTGTTAGTCGGCATCGATTTAATCTGGGAATTAGGCTTAACCCATCCGGAATTAGAAACTTTAGCGGCAAGATTGGGATCGGATACTTCCTTTTGTGTGACAGGAGGAACGGTTATCTGTACGGGAAGGGGAGAAATTCTCGATCCTATCGCTCCTCTGACTGGATTATGGGTGATTTTAGCCAAATACGATCATTTATCCGTTTCTACACCCTGGGCCTACCAAAGCTATCGGCAAAAATTTCAGGATACCTATCTGTCTTCTCCAGAGGAGTTCCATCACCGTCGTCAGCAGGTGAGTTCCGGGGCTTTGGTACAAGCGATCACCCAGAAAAAACCAGCCGCTATAGGCAAATTTATCCATAATGACCTCGAAAAGGTGGTTTTACCCGAATTTCCCCTCGTAGCCGAGTTAAGACAGGTTCTAGGGGATTTAGGCGGTTTGGGAACGATGATGTCAGGCTCTGGCCCGACGGTTTTTACTCTCTGTTCATCTCAGGAAGTGGCGGAAACTATCGTTAAAGAGGCCCGGGAAATTCTTGTCGCTCCCGATCTACAATTTTGGATAGCTCCAATCACCGATACAGGCATTCAAGTGACTTGATAAAATTAAAATTGACCGCTTTTACCAAGATAACCAAACTCGCGGAATAATTGCCTCTCGATCGCTCATTTCTCGCCTTAAAATTTGCCAAACCTGCTGAAACCATTGTCGCACTTCACCGCTAGAATTACCCCGATAACGACATAAAAGACCATCTCCTAAAGTGCTAGTAACTCCCATCTCTCCTTCTAGGGAAAAATCTCTCACTTTCTCGATTAAATCTCTTCCCACTGGTTGACCGATATAAACTAAAGTACCGATCATGGCACTATTATTTAAACCAGAAAATCCCTCGATCATTTTACCACCCAACAGGAAGGAGCGATCGAGCCATAAAGGTTGTCCCGATCGCCAAATTTCCCAATTAGAATGCCATTCTCCCGCTAAAAATTTCTCGCCTCGCGCACTGCGACCAAAACGGGTAATTTCCCATCCCAACCAACTGCTATTTTCCCCTAAATCCACTCGTAAATGTTGGCGAAATACCGCACCATTAAAGATAATTGTTTCTTGGGGTAGCCATTCTAAACTGGCATTGTCATCGATTTTAATCTCGATTAATTGCTGGGCCATCTGACCGTTACTATGGTAAACTTTTCCAGCAGAAGCAGTGGTAATCAGGGCATTAGTAGCGGCTTGGAGATGAATTTTTTGTTGAAGAATATCACCGCCAACTATTCCCCCCGCCGTATGTAAAATCACCGTATGACAAAGATTTTTTCCTTCAGGATAAAAGGGTCTTTGTACTTTTAAAGGGGCGGTAGCATAGACGTGATTAATCTCGGTTGCGAGATTTTTTTGCTTGTAAATTAGTTCTAGGTTTCCCTGCCACATTATTTATTGATCCTCAGTCATGTTTTCTAGAAATTGCCGATAATTTTCAGGACTGAGATTAATTTTAAATTCTATTTGCTGTTCTTTATCCCTGAACAGTAAAATATATTCACTTTCCGATTTTTTGCCAACTAGGAGAGGATTTTTCATCTCGAATTTTTGATAAACTAGATGGGGTTTCGTCACCCGAATAACTAAACTAGGTTGGGATTGGGGATAAATATATAATTGCTCCCGTTCCCGATCTAAAATTAATTGTTTAGGTGTCATGCTTCTTTCGTCAGCAAAAGTAGATTTATGCCAATAGAGGGTAATCCCGCGAATTTGGGGCATTTGGATGCTAAATTTTTCATCAAAACCTTGCTGCTCCCAATTAATATCTTCCAGAGAGCCAGTATCGGGAATTAAACGCTGTTGCCAGAAGACTTCCTTAAGATTTAAATCTTGCCACCATTGGCTAATAATTTGGAAATTCTCCAGATTATCGGGGTTGGGATTGGCACTTTGCCAGAGGAGAGGAGTAAGCATTTTCGGGGAATTTTTGCGCTGGGAAAATCAGGTTAATAGTCTTCGCTGGAGTTAAGGGATCATTAATCTCAATCATCATCGATTCTTGAGCTGCCGATAGGTCCATGATATTAACTCTCGATCGCATTTTTATTTTATCCTAAATTATCGGGGGAAAAACTGCTAAAAGTGGTCTTCACTGGTGATCGCCAGCCACCAGCCTAGAAAACTGAGGGAAGATCAGATAGATTGGGATATAATTAACTAATAAAGCTCTGTATGATCCCAAAAACTAGAATTGTTTTAATATGAACCAGCCTAGACTATTATCTTTTACCCTCGATGGTTGGGGTGTGCTAGGTGGTCCAGTTTCCCTATCCCTAGTTAACCAAGTTGGGGTATTAGTGGGGAGAAACGGTGCGGGGAAATCCGCTATCCTAGAAGGATTTGAAGCCATCTCATCCTGTGCTATGGGTAGATCGATCGTATCTCGGATGATTGACAGTGATAGCATTCCCTCAATTTTGCAGGTTGAAATTCTAACACCGACTAACCGGCGCTTAGGATACAGGTATGAGCTAATCATCCCCTTTTCTATGGACGATCTAGATACAGACATAGACGATACCACTAACGATAATTCCTTGGAAAATTCCTTTTCTTGGAATGATTCTTGTCATTATATTGATGGAGATCAAGAACTTCTCTGGAAAACCGAATTTGGACTAACAAGCTTTAATAATAATGGTGAGCCAATATTTGCTATTCTTGGCAATACTACCTCGCTGCGACAGTCAAATGTACCTGGAAATTCATCGCTAAATTTACCTCCAGAAATGAAGTGGGTTTATGCTATTTTAAAAGGGATTCGTCTTCTTGGCAAAGCTCCTATCCGTCGCACATCAAGGCGACAGCCTTCCTTACTAAAGGTGGCAAGTAAGAAGGTTTCTACCAGTCGATTTGATCTAGCAGATACTCTAGCTCGGAGAATATTTTCTTGGGTAGGTACGGATTATTTTGATGAACTAGAAAATGTTTGTCAACGAATAGGACTTGCCAAGAAAATCACTGTGCAGAAGTTTGTTTTGAGTGAGCATTCTGGACAGACAGACCAAGGTAAAGACGAAGAGTACATCGCTTCAGTATTATTAGATGGAGTCAATATTGGATTACTCTCCGATGGCACCTTGCGAGTTTTATCAATTCTTATCGAAATAATTGCTCACTCTCCTAATGCAACAACCATAATTGAGGAGCCAGAAACACAAATACATCCCGCAATGTTAGCAAAATTATTAAATGAAATTAAATCCTATACTTGGGATGAAAATTTAATTATATCAACTCATTCACCACAAGTAGTAGCTTGGACAAAGCCAGAAAATATTAGCTTAGTTTATCGTAACCAGGGACGGACAAGTGTTAGGAAACTAGAAGAAGGAGAGATTGAAAAAGTTGTCGAGTACCTCTGTGAAGAAGGAGATTTAGGAGACTGGATTTACAGTGGTATTCTCGATGAGTAGTAACTTGATCGCCATAATTGCCGAAGATGAGACGGACTGCGATGTGTTTCGTCAAATTATCCATCGCGTGCTGGGGACAAATACTAGGACAAAATCTTGGGCATCTAAATCCTCTAGTACATTAAAGAGAAAACTGTCAGCAAAACTTAAAGTGATGACAAGGGAAGGATGTGATGCTTTTATCATTGTTCATGATTTAGATCGTAATCCCAAGAATAACTCTCTTAACGATGAAAAACAATTGCGAGATCACTTAGAATTAAGCTGTTCTAATATTAATGGTATCAGGAAATATATCTGCATCCCAATAGAAGAATTAGAGGCTTGGTTTTGGTCTGATCCAGAGGTGGTTAAATATGTGGGACGAGGCAAGGGAAAAGATCACCCAAACCCTCACCTAATTATCAAACCGAAAGAAAAATTGATCCAATTGTCAATCGGTGAAAATAGAAAACCCCGTTATAGTACCAACATGAATGTTGAACTGGCCGAAAAGCTAAATTTAGAACTTTGTGCCACTCGTTGTCCTTCTTTTAAAGATCTTCTCGACTTTCTGCAATCTCTGTCAAGAGGATAGCAAACCATTAACCCCCCCATCCCAGCCAAGAAACCTGCGAGCGCCGCCTCAAACCCCAAAAAAGAGGGATTTTATGGTAAAATAGTCCTACAAATGGGCATATTCTGCACATCAAAAGGGTAAAAACCCGATTTTTAGCGAATTTACTCACAAAAACGCTTTTTTTGCCTTGTTATTGGAGTTAACCCCCCTATGACCGCCGCCCAGGATCATGTCGTCCCCACAGACTTAAGCAATGAAATGTCCCGTTCCTACCTAGAATACGCCATGAGCGTCATCGTCGGGCGCGCCTTGCCCGACGCTAGGGACGGACTGAAACCCGTACACCGGCGCATTCTTTATGCGATGTACGAACTAGGATTAACTCCCGATCGCCCCTTCCGCAAATGCGCTAGAGTCGTCGGGGAAGTATTAGGAAAATACCACCCCCACGGGGATACTGCTGTTTACGATGCTCTTGTCCGCATGGCCCAGGATTTCTCCATGCGCGATCCCCTGATTAACGGTCATGGTAACTTCGGATCGATCGATAACGATCCCCCGGCAGCCATGCGTTATACCGAGTGTCGTCTGCACACCCTGGCCACCAACGCCCTACTACAGGATATCGAGTCAGAAACCGTCGATTTTGCCGATAACTTCGATGGTTCCCAACAGGAACCCGTGGTTTTGCCCTCTAGAGTCCCGCAACTGCTAATTAATGGCTCATCGGGCATCGCCGTCGGTATGGCCACCAATATCCCCCCCCACAACCTGGCCGAGATTATCGATGGAACCGTTGCCCTCATCCATAACCCCGATCTCACCGATACGGAACTACAGCGTTATATCCCGGGGCCGGACTTTCCCACCGGGGGGCATATCCTTGGCAGAGACGGCATTCAGGAAGCTTACACCACCGGCCGCGGTTCCATTACCCTGCGGGGAGTCGCCTCCATTGAAACCATCGAACAAAGGGGAAGACCCGATCGAGATGCTATTATTATCACCGAACTGCCCTATCAAACCAATAAAGCGGCATTAATCGAAAAAATCGCCGATTTGGTCAATGATCGCAAAATAGACGGTATTTCCGATGTGCGGGACGAAAGCGATCGCGACGGCATCCGGGTGGTGATCGAACTGAAACGAGATGCCTATCCTCGCGTCGTCCTCAACAATCTTTATAAACAAACGCCCCTCCAGTCGAATTTTGGGGCGAATATGTTGGCATTAGTCGATAACGAACCGAGATTACTGACTTTAAGGGAGTTTCTCCGCGTTTTCCTCGATTTTCGGGTAGAAGTGATCACCCGTCGTACCCGTTATGAACTCCGCAAGGCCGAGGAAAGGGATCATATCCTTCAGGGTTTACTAATTGCCCTCGCTAGTCTCGATGCAGTCATTGCCCTGATTCGCAGTGCTGCCGACACAGCTAGTGCAAAAGAGGGATTAGTGCAGAATTTTGGCCTCTCAGAGGTGCAAGCGGACGCAATCCTACAAATGCAGCTGCGACGGTTAACCGCCCTAGAATCGGAGAAAATTCAGCAAGAACACGGGGAATTACTGGCAAAAATCGGCGATCTTCAGGATATTTTAGCCAAAAAAGAACGGATCGACAGCATTATCGAGGAAGAACTGCAACAGATCAAAACGATTCACGCTACCCCCCGTCGCACTCATATTGAACAACGGGAAGGAGAAATCGCCGAAACTGACTTGATTGCCAACGAACAGGCCTTAATTCTCGTCACCGAACAGGGTTACATCAAAAGAATGCCCGTTAATACCTTTGAGTCCCAAAATCGGGCAACAAGGGGCAAAGCTGGCGCGAAAATGAAAGAAGACGACGGCATCGATCACTTTATCACCTGCCGCGATCATGATAGCGTCCTCTTTTTCACCGATCGCGGGGTTGTCTATAGTCTCAACGCCTATCATATCCCCACCGGTTCCCGTACCGCTCGCGGAGTTCCGATCGTGCAACTGTTAGAGATTCCCAAAGGGGAGAAAATCACCTCGGTGGTGGCAGTCAGCGAGTTCAGCGAGGATAATTACCTGATTATGCTCACACAAAAGGGATTTATCAAGAAAACCGCCCTCGCTGCCTTTAGTAATATTCGATCGAACGGTTTAATCGCCATTTCTCTCGAAGACGGTGATCAACTACGTTGGGTTCGCTTGGCCAAAGAGGAAGACAGCGTCATTATCGGTTCTCGTCAGGGGATGGCCATTCATTTTAAGGCCGATAGTCAACAATTGCGCTCCTTGGGAAGGGCAACTAAAGGCGTAAAATCGATGAAATTGCGCTCAGGTGACGAATTAATTAGTATGGACATCCTGCCTAGTCAAATTGTCGCCCAAATCGCTGAATCTAACGAAGAAGAAACCGAGGACGAAAGCGAAGAAATTAACCCCGAAGTGGCTAATAATGGCCCCTGGGTGTTAGCGATTACCATGGCAGGACTAGGAAAACGGGTTCCCGTTACCCTCCTCCGGCTGCAAAATCGGGCGGGATTAGGAGTCAGAGTGATTAAATTCCGCAAAAAGAACGATAAATTAGCGGCTCTGCACGTTGTTAACCCCCACGAGGAATTTATGATTATCACCGAACGGGGTATTATCATCCGTCAATCCGTCGATGCTATTACTCCTCAATCGCGATCGGCCGGAGGCATCCGGGTACAAAAACTCGATGAGGACGATGCGATCGCTGCGGTGGCCCTAGTTCCCCCTAGTGATGCGGAGGAATCTGAAGACATTTAGATTTGCTGGGAAGTGGGGAAATGGGAAAGTGGGGAAATGGGGAAATGGGGAAATGGGGAAGTGGGGAAGTGGGGAAATTGAACTAAAACCCCAAAACCCCAAAACCCCAAAACCCCAAAACCCCAACCCCCAACACCTAAAACCTTCCTGCTGCCTTCGTTAAAATTTGGGATTAAAACTGAA
This sequence comes from Microcystis sp. M31BS1, assembly GCF_020245285.1. Lineage (NCBI taxonomy): Bacteria > Bacillati > Cyanobacteriota > Cyanophyceae > Chroococcales > Microcystaceae > Microcystis > Microcystis sp. M31BS1. Next base: position 6,044 of record NZ_JADBVE010000085.1, on the reverse strand, counting down.
AAAAGTGCATTAATTGGGAGATTTCCTGAGCGTCTAGGGATAAACGCCCTTTAAAATCCACAATATTCTTAAATAATCCCTGTTCTTCTCTGCTTTTAATAATGGCAGCTGCTAAATTATCGCTGATCAGGGGTAGGGTGGTTAACTGCTCGATCGAGGCGGTGTTAGGATTGATTTTAGGGGGTGCGAGGTGACTTTCCCGACTATAATAGGCAAATTCTAGAATCGGTTCCCAAGCTTTCAATCTAGCCACAGGAACACTCAAAGCAGCCGCTAGATCTTCGAGACAAAGCAATTCTACCCCCATACCCAGCAATTCCACCAACATTCGCGCTTGATGGATGGATATCCCCGGCAATCGCAGCCAATCATCCACACCCGCTTGACTGACATTAATTTTAATGCCCAATTGCGCCGCCATAGCGATCTCATCAAGGGAACGAAAGCGATAATAGGGATCATTGCTAATTTTGGCTTTTAAAGGGTTAAAAGTGCGTCCTAACCAGTTTTGCGGTGTCATTATAGTAATTGTCGCCGTTTTTCTTCAAATTCGTACTCAGAAATTAATCCTTCTTGCCGGAGGCGCTCTAATTCCCTTAAAGCTGCCCCGATCGCCTCTACTTGTTTAGGCTCTAAACTGGGGACAGTGGCAGCAGCGGTGGCAGTGGGAAAATAGTTAGCCAAAAATTGGTTATCTTGGATTAAATACCACACTGCATCGATCGCGCAAGCCACCCGGGGAATCGGAGTTTGCCAAAGGAGAAGATAGATAATTCCCCAGAGAGGTTGACCGAGATAGAATTTATGAATACCGGCGATAGGAAAGGGTAAAGCGAGAATGCTACCGATAAAAGCCAAAAAAATCGCTAATTTACGGCTTTTGGGCTTACTTAATAATTTTTCCACCAGAAGCATGACACCTGTTCGAGATTGATTTTAGCCTGATCTGAACCTTCTATTCTAAAATAAGTAGGGAGGCACAATTATTTGTAGGATGGGTTAGCGGTAGCGTAACCCATGCGGCCGTTGGGTTTCATGCTTCAACCCAACTTACGTTCATCTTATATTTAATTCCACCCACCCACTTACTCTTTGGTTCTAAGTAGGGAGACACAATTATTTGTAGGATGGGTTAGCGGTAGCGTAACATAATCTGGCGTTGGGTTTCATGCTTCAACCCAACCTACGTTCATCTTATATTTAATTCCACTCACCCACTTAACATAGGGATAAGCAATGACTACCAGAATCAAGGAAATCTTTCAGACAGGACAACCGGATCAATCCGTCACCGTGCAGGGTTGGGTGAGAACAAAACGAGAATTAAAAGAATTTACTTTCCTGGAAGTTAATGATGGCTCATCCCTAGCCAACTTACAAGTTATCCTCGAACCGACTTTACCCGATTATGAAAATGTACTAAAGACAATTAGTACAGGAGCGGCGATCGCTGTTTCGGGAAATTTGGTTCCTTCCCCGGGTAAAGGGCAAAATATCGAGTTAAAAGCGGCCGAAATCACCCTTTATGGTGACTGTCCTGCGGATTATCCCCTACAAAAGAAACGTCATTCCTTTGAATTTCTGAGAACCATTGCCCACCTGCGAGCAAGAACCAACACCCTAGGAGCAGTAATGCGGGTTAGAAACGCTTGCTCTACCGCTATTCACAGTTTTTTCCAAGAAAAAGGCTTTATTTGGGTACATACTCCTATTATTACCGCTAACGACTGCGAAGGTGCGGGGGAATTATTTACTGTCACCAGTTTAGATTTAAAAAAACCCGCCAATTTTGCCGAGGATTTCTTTGGTAAACGGGCCTATTTAACCGTCAGTGGACAATTACAAGCGGAAGTAATGGCCATGGCCCTATCTAATGTTTACACTTTTGGCCCGACTTTTCGCGCTGAAAATTCTAATACTTCCCGTCATCTGGCCGAGTTTTGGATGGTGGAACCGGAAATGGCTTTTTGTGACTTGGAAGGGGATCAGGATTTAGCGGAAGCTTTTCTCAAATATATCTTTAAATTCGTCTTAGAAAATTGTCCCGAAGATTTGCAGTTTTTTAACGAACGTATCGATAAAACGGTGTTAAATACGGCCGAGAATATCGTTAATAGTGAGTTTGGCCGGATTACCTACAGCGAAGCGATCGAGTTATTGGAAAAAGCCGATCGTCAGTTCGAGTTTCCGGTAGAATGGGGCGTAGATCTACAGTCAGAACACGAACGTTATCTAGCGGAAGAACTATTTAAAAAACCCGTGATTGTCACCAATTATCCCAAGACAATCAAAGCTTTTTATATGCGTCTAGATGACAATAATAAAACCGTTTCCGCTATGGATATTTTAGCACCCAAGATCGGCGAAATTATCGGTGGTTCCCAACGGGAAGAACGATTAGATGTATTAATCCAAAGAATGCAGGAACAGGGAATGAATCCCGATGATTTGTGGTGGTATTTAGATCTGCGTCGCTACGGTTCCGTTCCCCACGCCGGTTTTGGTTTAGGATTCGAGCGTCTGGTACAATTCATGACGGGAATGACCAATATTCGCGATGTGATTCCTTTCCCCCGTACCCCTTTAAGTGCCGACTTTTAGGTTGATGTCTAGGATCGACGGGAGAAAAGTTGTAATCCTTGAGCTTTTAGCGCTAATTTGCTTGGTCTTTGGAGACTTGTACAACTTTATTGTACAAGTCCAAGCTCTTGAACTCCCCAAAAACCCCAAAATCTCGATCGCTAGTTAGGGAGAGAAATATAAAGATTTATTAAATTGTAACTTTTGATACAGTTACGGGGGATATTATGTGTGGTTGTATGGAGAATCGGTTATTATTACCTTTATCGAATCCGCTCAAAATACTACATCAAATGATAATTCATCATGGGATAGTGAAGATTGGGAGCAATTTGACCAACTCATTGCCAATTGTCTTGTAGATATAGGAATTGAAGATTGAGCATCGGCAACACGACCACTATATTTATCGAACACCGAAACGAGAATCCTATCCATGATTGGCAATGAAATTTGAAGTTGTTACCCCTTTGGGATTTACAGTTAGAACTTCAGAAGGTTATTGGCAGAGGCTAATGGGCAAACATCCTGACCTTGAGGAGTTGGAGGAATTAGTTACCCTTACCCTAGCTTTACCGGATGAAATTCGACGCAGTAGCCACGATGCTGGGGTGCTGCTATTTTATCGCCAGCGACAGGAAAAACGTTGGGTTGTGGCAGTGGCTCGGCGTTTAAATGGAGATGGGTTCTTGATTACTGCCTACCAAACCGATGGGATTAAAGAAGGGGAAATGCTATGGCTCAAGTAAAAGTTTTCTATGAACCGGAAACGGAATTACTCACTGTCTTCTGGCAGCAACCCAGAAAGGAGCAGATTTGTACTGAACTGGGGGATGGGGTGATTTTGATTAAGGATTCCACCAGTGGCGAGCCGATTGGCTTGGAAATTCTCTCCTATCGCCCTGGGGACAATCGCTTTGATGCGGTGAGCGTTGAACTGGGGCAGTTGAGTCCCGTCAGTTGATATTGGTCATTATTCTGGTTGTCCTCTAACTTCCGAAATCATCTGGGCGTTAAGGATGGGTTTCATGGTGGGGAGTGGGAGGGAATGTCGCTATTGTCCAAGGTGGATAGCTGCCAGGGAGAGAAATATAAAGATTTATTAAATTGTAGCTTTTGATACAGTTGCGGGGGGGGGTGTGTGTATTGTTGTTTTTAGTTTCCTTTATGGTTGGGTTAGACTGTTGCTTGACCTAGCTGCGAGGGGGGCGATCACATTTAAAACGAAAAATTCAAAAATAGCCGCAGCCACTATCATTATGAGACTTAAATCGTGTTCTCAAGTAACTACTATAGCTCTTGAAATCAGCAGCTCTATTCTATTTGGTGTTGGTTTTGTCTAGCAGTTATCTTAATGGTGGGGTACGAAGTTTTCGTTTTGGGGAGTCAGTAGTCGGTAGTCGGTCGTCAATACCAAATTAGGTTACACTTCATCTAGCTTATGAAAAACGCTGTATCACCTACTTCAGCAGTAGTTCTTTCTACTATCGTTGCTGGTCTGGGATTTCTTGTTGTCGATGTTAATGCTGTGCAAGCGACATCACTTGCTGCCTTGCCCGGTCTTCTGTCAATTACCTTTTTTGAGACATCGGGTACGAATACTCCTTATACATTTACTGTTAATAGTTCTCAACTTCTCACTAAGCTTTCAGCACTTAATTCGACTTCTAATGACTTTGTTGGAGTCTCGACAGAGTTCTACGATGTTTTTTACAGCGATTCATTAGGGAATTTAGATGTTAATGGTATGTATGTAACTGTTGAATCAGTTTATGACCGCGAACTTCCTGCTGGCGGGGGTCTAAATATTGCTGAAGTACAGTTGAACTTTACAAGTGGAACTGAATTTGCTAATCAGGTTACTGCCTTCACTGCACTTGGAGATAATGCCATTGTTGGCTCACAGATCAAGGCAGTTGATGGAAATTTATTAACTACCACCACACTGGGAAATACGGTGGGTCAAAACAAGCGACTTTCCCTCACACTTGGTTTTGCTTCTACGGCTATTCCCGAACCATCCGCCATCCTCAGTCTCCTCGCTCTCGGCACACTAGGAGCAGCTTCAACCCTCAAGCGCCAACTAAAACCATCCAAATCCACCGAAAAAGAAACCACAAAAGTAGGCTAAATGGCTTCTAAAAATACCATAAATGCCCCTTCAATCAATCTTGAGGGGGTTTATTTTTTTCTTCATCAACAATCTGTAAAACACTGCTGTATAAAGGTGCAGCCACCCAAAATCCTGCTTGATCAATCAAAGCGTCTAGTAGGGGTTTCACCTCAGAGATTAACCCTCGATTCTTCGCCTCAACCAAAATGCCCAGAATTCCTGTGTATCGAAGATTAAGTCTAGCAGCAATTCTACGACCACGACGCTCATCAATCAAAACTTGATCTGCTCCCAACTCAAGTGCTAAAGCAATAGCCTCAGCTTCTCCCTTATCTAGTTCATCTGCAAGAGCTTCAATCACTGTGCGGTTAGTTACCGTTCGAGTTTGAATCCAATCTAAGGTTTGTACCTCTATTGAACCTGCTACTGGAAAATCAGGCTCAGTTAATTCTCGATAAACTGCTTCAGGAATAAAAACTATTTCGTAAAGTTGTTGTAGCAGATGAAGTTGATTAATGGCGGCAAGATTGTTGATAGGGGATGTATCACTGACAACAATCACAATCTTCCCATCTCCCGCAAGTTCTTAATATCCTGTTCAAAATCTTCGACATCGTAGTGTACTGGAATTTGACGACTTGCAAGTAGGTGTTGAAAAGCAATACGATTCATTCCTGCAAATCGACTCGCTTGAGCAAGAGTGAGCTTCTCTTTTTGAAAGAGCATGACCGCAATTTCCTGCCTCATCTCAGCTTCAGTCATGCGTGTGGCACTGAGAATTTCATCGGAGATATCAATACTCATGGCTATAACCCTATCTATCCCTTCCTATTGGAATGATATCATAACCCCCTTCATTTAGTCAGTTGAGCGGGTTTATTTTTTGCGTCTCTTCTCCTTACACATTTTACACATTAAGAATCGGTGGGTCTATTGAGTTACCAAAGCCAATAGAAGATGCTTTATTATCAGTTGCCAACTAAACCCCTCCCAATCCATTGAAAAAGAAACCACAAAAGTAGGCTAAATTGCCTCTAAAAATACCATAAATGCCCCTTCATTCAATCTTGAGGGGGTTTTGTTTTTTTGCTCGTGTTTCCAATCATTAATTTTTATTAATTAATTGCTCGTAAGTAGTTTTTGTGATACAATAATGGCTCTCAGTTTAATATCGTAAAATTCAATGACTATTGTGATTCCCAACGAAATTAGGCTCTTCTAGGTTCTGTGTGAGCATGGTATAATAGTAACACAGAACAGGAGGTGGGTTATGTGGATAAATTTTGATCAACTCCTCGATTTACCAAATGCAACAGTGGTCAATTATCAAAAAATTGCTCAGACAATTTTC
>NZ_JADBVE010000084.1:0-26704 GCF_020245285.1 Microcystis sp. M31BS1 | reverse complement strand
TTGTGACTAACTATTTTGATTAGAAAAAGATAAACTTGAGAATCTTCAGTCAAATTTATTGACTCAAAATTAGCTGTACTTAATTTAAATGAATCAACCCTACCTTGATAAGGGGGGTGCCGATAGGCGGGGGGATCCCCCCTTAATCCCCCCTTGATAAGGGGGGCATCTGATAATTTTTAACGCCTACCTACTTAACTGAATAATAGTATTTAACTATAGATAAAAGTAAATCTTAATCATTATTTTACTTGATGTTATCGTTACAGACCATTTTGGTTTATTTGTCAATAGTGATCTTACCCATTTTCTCCTTGGGCGTCACCTCCAATGGGATTGCGGCGGAATTTTTCCCCACTGTGCCAAGGGACTTGCGTGGGAATAATATCCCAATCGATCGGAGGGCGCAAGCTTTGCGCCCCTACAGTAACGGATTTTGTCCACAATGTAGGGGCGAACTGCGTTCGCCCAAAAGGTACATTATCAAAGCGCAAGTCCCCAATCCAGATAAAAATGGTATCAGTAGGGAAAAAGCTCACCCCCTAGGAGTCCTGTAAAAAAATTAATTCAGCCGGCGTTACCGCTCCTTTTTCGGTAATGATAGCGGTGATTAAAGCGGCCGGAGTAACATCGAAGGCGGGGTTATAAAAGTTAACATCTCTAGGACAAAGGGTTGTCGTCCCCACCTGATAAATTTCGGCACGATCGCGCTGTTCGATCGGGATACCCGTACCATCCTTAAGGGAAAAATCCACCGTCGATAGCGGCGCGGCCACATAAAAAGGCAGATGATGAGCTTTTGCCAGCACTGCCAGGGAATAGGTGCCAATTTTGTTGGCCGTGTCCCCATTGGCCGCAATGCGATCGGCCCCAACGATCACCGCATCGATCAGTTTTTGCTGCATACAGTGGGCCGCCATGCTATCGGTGATCACGGTGACGGGAATTCCCTCCCGCAGACATTCCCAGGCGGTTAATTTTGCCCCTTGCAGCCGCGGCCGGGTTTCGTCTGCATACACTTGTATTAATCTCCCTGCTGTCCAAGCGGAACGAATTACCCCTAAAGCAGTACCATAACCGGCCGTGGCTAGGGAACCAGTATTACAGTGGGTTAAAATTGTCAGTTTTTCCGGTTGCTCCGGCAGCGCCAATAAACCATGGTGACCGATCGCCCGACAGGTTTCCACGTCTTCTTTTTGGATATTTTGGGCAGTTTCAAGGAGATTTTTGGTAATTACTGCCACTTCTGGGCCACTTTCCCTGGCCACTTTTAACATTCGCTCGATCGCCCAGAATAAATTCACCGCCGTCGGCCGGGTTTGGGCTAATCGATCGGCTATTCTAGTTAAATCAGCCAGAAATTCCTCTTTCTGGTCGGTTTTAATTTCCTGCGCTCCTAAAACCATACCATAGGCAGCCGCCACCCCGATCGCCGGAGCGCCGCGGACAATCATCGTTTCGATCGCCCGGGCCATGGCTTCACTGCTGGTGATCTCAACTTCCCCATACTCCATGGGTAAACGGGTTTGATCGATCAGCCAGACTTTATTATCTTGCCAACGCACGGGATAGATCGAGTTACTCTCGCAAGTGGTTGTGGTCATAACATTTTTAGATTGAGAATTGGCCAAATTTACCACATAGACTTCTTGCCTAATTAATTTTTGAGAGTTCAAAAATGACAAAAATAGACATAAAACTGCATAAAATCCCTAAATAGGGCATTTAATTGATTATTTATTATTCATTCCTAATTCTCCTGACTACTGGCTCCTGACTTGAAAGAGGGTGTGGGGTGTGGGGTGTGGGGAGAATAAATAAAAATAATCTCCCGTCTCCCGTCTCCTGACTCCTATCTCCTATCTCCTATCTCCTGACTCCTGACCATAACAAAAATTTTTGATTTTTATAAGAGGTCTTATTTTGTGTTTTTTTGTAAAAAGTAATTTTAAATACAGAAACTTTTTTTAGAATGTATAAGTAGCTAGTTATAATTAAATTAAAAATGGATTTTAGGTTCGATCCCCCCTGCTTGATAAGGGGGGATCCCCCCTTAATCCCCCCTTGATAAGGGGGGTGCCGATCCCCCCTTAATCCCCCCTTGATAAGGGGGGTGCCGATCCCCCCTTAATCCCCCCTTGATAAGGGGGGCATCTGATAATTTTTAACGCCTACCTACTTAGATAAGTGACTAGGAAAAATTGAAAAATACTTTCTCACTTAGTCCGAGCTTTTATATTAACTAATTCCGAGGATAATTACCGTGAAAACAGCGAAATATCCCGAAAAAATTGCCGCTCTCTGGACAACATTCCTCTTGGGAACCCTATTTCACACCCAACTGGGTTTAATGCCGCTCTTCCATGGTCAATCGATCGTCGAGAGTCATCAAACCAGCAATCTCGATCCGATTTTCTGGGGAATGTTGCTCTTTTTTTTGCTGCCAATGTTAGCGATTATCGGGGTCAATTTTAGCGAAAGTCGCTCCTTGAGAAAGACCCATTTCTGGCTGACAATTCTCTATTCTGTCTTGAATTTAGCCCATCTAATCGCCGATCTTTTGGTCAGACCGATTGCCTGGTATCAAATCGCTCTCATGGCAATTTTGTTGATCATCGGACTGATTTTAAATCTAGTTTCCTATCAATGGCTGCGGTTAGCGATCGCCCATCCGCACCATCTCTCGGAAAGTCATTAGTAGTGCCAAGATCAAAAGGTGGCCGGTTGACTAACTGATTCAGACAAGAGGAGGCCTTTTGATCTCAAGTTGGTGCTTATGAAAGCAAAAGCAAGCTTAAACCGGAGCTAAAGGGATTTTTTCGGGAAATTTAACTTAAAAAATCTAATTAATCCCTATTATTCCCCAGATCAGCCCGTAAATTGCCCCTGTTTCCGGGCTGCTGCTGCCACCACATCTGACCAAGTGCGGATCTTTTTAGCTATGATGGTTCAGAAGCAAGCCAATAAAGGGAACTTTTGGGGCTGGTTATTCATCAGAAAACTCCTGATCGGAGGAGTTAAGCAGACGATATAGTTCAGATTAACGGCAAATATTGGTTAATAGTAATAACGAGGTAATTATTTTGATGAAATCTCTCATTCGTTGGACGGCAACTCTTGGTTTAGTAGGAACGACAATGTTGACTTCGCTGCTGGGCAGCTATTCTAAAGCACTCGCTTTACCGGAAGAACAAATCGTCAAAACCTTGCAGTCTGTACCTGTCTTCGCTATTGCCGATGATCAAGGAGTTCCCCTAATTGCCGTAGGAGAAAAAGAACAGAAATTCACGGGGGTTTTTATTAGTAAGCAGGACGCACAAAACTTTTTTGAACGACTGAAAAAAGAGAATCCTGAAGTGGCCAGCAAAGTTAAAGTTCAGGCTGTTTCCTTGGCACAAGTCTATAAAATGCAAACCAGTCAAACCGATCAAAATCGTTTAATTATCGATTTTGTTCCCAAAGAGTCGGAAGTAGAATCGGCGAAAAAACTGCTCAGTGAAAGAGGTCAACAGTATCAAGGTGGTGTACCTTTATTTGTGCCGAAAGCAGGAAAAGAGAGTAATTTTCTGGTGATCAATCGCAATAATCAGGATTTTATTCCTTTCTTCTTTGAAAAAGCCGCCGCTTTGCAAATGGTAGAACAATATAAAAAAGCTAATCCCGCCGAAGCAGCCACGGTGAAAATTGATGTTATTCCCTTAGAAAATGTCATCGCCACCCTACAACAAAGCAACGATGAAGCTTTAACTAAAATTCTCCTCTATCCTAGTCAAGAAACGATTGATTTTATTCGGGCAAATAGTAACCAAAAAGCTCCCAACCAACCCCCGGCAAATCAGCCACGCCCTAATAATAATACCAATAATCCCCCCGCCCCTAATCGTTAAGCCTTGTGTCTGCTAGTATTTCCGGTCAAGAATTAAGTCAATGGCGCCAACAGGCGATCGCTGATTTAGCGCAAGCGCAACTATCTGCCAAGGAAGTGGATATCTTTCTGCAAGCAGTGACAGATTTAGATACTCTTTCCCTGCGCTTACAATCCTTTCGCGAACGAGAAAAAATCCCTTTGAGTTATTCTTGGTCGGAAATTACTAAACGCTGGCAAAAACGCCTGCAAGCAAGGGTTCCCTTGCAGTATTTGCTCGAATCGGTGGTCTGGCGTAATTTTACCCTGAAAGTCTCCCCAGATGTCTTAATTCCTCGTCCCGAAACCGAGTTATTAATCGATATTGTTGGAGAAACCGTCAGAGGAGACGACGGGGGAATCTGGGTAGATCTGGGAACCGGTAGCGGTGCGCTCGCTATTGGTTTAGCTAGTATCTTGACAAAAGCGGCAATATATGCTATTGATTACAGTCCAACGGCTCTAGCGATCGCCAAAGAAAATATCATCAAGACGGGTTTTGCCGACAGAATTATCTTAAAACAGGGTTCTTGGTGGACACCCCTAGGGAAGTGGAAGGGACAGATTAGCGGTATGGTGTCCAATCCTCCCTATATTCCCAGTGCAGAAATCCTTGACCTACAAATTGAAGTGCGGGAACATGAACCCCGTTTGGCCCTCGATGGAGGTGAAGACGGATTGACCGCATTGCGCTATCTAGTGGCCACTGCTCCCGATTATCTGCGATCGGGAGGTCTTTGGCTAGTGGAAATGAGAGCCGGTCAAGGGGAAAAAGTAGCGCAAATGCTGGAAAATCAGGGCAATTATCGACAAATTCAGATTATTAACGACCTAGCAGGTTTCGATCGCTTTGTTTTGGCCGAGCGAATTTAGCGCAATGCAGCCGCTTCGCAGTCCCGCAGCCAGAGACGCACCGCTTGGCCGATGGTGCCTTGGCTGGTTTCTAGGGGAGGTAAGGGGACTTGAGCGGGTTCAAGGGCAGCTAATTGACTGTAAACCGTCACTAATCGCCATCCTTCCCCAGTTTTAGTTAAAAATAACCAGTGATAATTTTGGAGAGTGACAGAGCGATTTTTGCTGTACTGACGCTCTAAAGTCGTAAAAAAAACCTGTTGAGTGTCATCGGCAATTTGACCGGAATATTGATTAGCACTTAAAGGTAGGGGTGCAAATTCGGGACGACCGGCAATAATCACAAAAACTGGTGTAGATAATTTTTGGTCGATTTGGGAACGGGTAATAACTCGATTAGCATAACCGGGTAAATCTGACAAGAGGCGATCGACTAAAAGATTTAAATCCTCCGGACAGCTAGAAAGAGGACGACTAACAGCCGGTGAGTTAATCCCGAAAATAACCAGTAATACCCCTAAATATCGGCTAATTCGTGACAAATTTTTGTCCATGCTACCTTTGGCTCCTCGGCACCGGTGATCGGTCGTCCAATTACTAGATAATCAGCCCCAGCTTTAAGCGCTTGGCCTGGAGTCATCACCCGACTTTGATCCCCTTTGCTTGACCAGGAGGGACGAACTCCGGGGCAAACTAAGAGAAAATCCTCTCCACAGACGCACCGCAATTGCGCCACTTCTTGGGGAGAACAAACCGCCCCATCAATTCCCGATTCTTTGCCCAATAATGCCAGATTTAAGGCATATTCCGATAGTTCTAGGGGAATTTTGAGGTCGAGGGCTAATTCCCTGGCGTTAAGGCTGGTTAAAACGGTGATAGCGAGAAGTTTTGGCGGCGATAGCAGGTCAGAGATTGCCGCCTTAGCTGCCGTCATTGCTTGCCGTCCGGCTGTTGCGTGGAGGGTAAGTAAATCCACTCGATAGCGACTGGCGGAACGACAGGCCCCAGCGACCGTATTGGGAATATCATGAAATTTTAGATCGAGAAAGCTCTTTTTTTGTCTTTCTTGCAGAATCCCTAGAATTTCTGCACCGCTACTAACAAATAATTCTAGTCCCACTTTCCAAAAATTGACTTCTGGCAGCAGATCAAGCAGTGCGATCGCTGATTCTAAATCCGGCACATCAAGAGGAACAATAATTCGGTCTGAGTTGGTCATATTGGGGCGATAAATCAGAGAAAAATCCAATCGGCAAAAGTGGCAGCCTGTCCGCAGTAAATGCCATCACGATCGATGATATTCCAAACGATCGCTTTTTCAATGCGAAATAGTTGACCGTTTTTCGTGATCCTTACCCCGTGATAATCGTTGATATAGCCCTGTTTTTTGACTAAATCCAGCATTTTTTGGCGTTCTTTGGCGATTTCCTCCCCCTCTACCGTCGCTCGCGAAGGAGTTGCTAATAATTCTGGCCAAGTTAAACCCCAGAGATCGAGGGCGCAGCGATTACCATAATTGAAGATCGGATTAGTTTGTGTACCGTGGGAAACTAGCACAAAAGGGGCATAAAAGAGCATTTTACTCTGTTCTTTGCCAGTACCGATCCAGGGTAAAAGCGATCGCCCGATTAACTGTTCATAACTATCCAGCAGCAATTCTGTCCAAGCTATAATGGCTAAATCTTCCCAAATTTCCATAAAATTACGGTTAAAAACTGGTTTAATCTTCTCTTTGCCAATATTTATAGGCCGCGTAGGCTAAAGTAATCACTCCCGTCAGAATTGCCGACTCATCCACTAAAAATTCCGGATGGTGAAGGGGGGGATTGAGGAGGTTAGGAGAACCCACTCCCAGACGAAACATTGTCCCCGGGGCCTGTTGCAAATAAAGGGAAAAATCCTCGGCCCCCATGGAGGGTTCCGAGAGAATTAAAACCCGATCCTGTCCCCAAGCTTCTAAACCAGCTTCTTCCACCAAACGGGTTAAAAATTGGTCATTTTGCACCGATGGCACACCGCGACGATAATTTACTTGACATTTAGCGTTATATGTGCTACAGACATTCGTGACCAAACTCTCGATCCATTCCGGGAGATGGGCGTGGGTTTCTGGGTGCAGCGATCGCACGGTTCCCGCCATGCGTACCTGATCGGCGATGACGTTGGGGGCGCGACCACCGCTAATCTGGCCGATGGTGAGGACAATCGGACGCAAAGGGTTTTGAGTCCGACTAATTGCCTGTTGCAAAGTGGTGATTACTTGCGAAGCGATCCAGATAGCATCGATCGCCTCGTGGGGCCGGGCCCCGTGGCCCGATTCTCCTTGAATAAAAATCTCCAGATCGTCGGCAGCCGCAGTTAAGGCCCCGTAACGAACCCCGATCGATCGGGCCGGAATCGAGGGGAAAACGTGCAGCCCGAAAACGGCACTGACATCCCGCATCACCCCTTCCCGGATCATCCAACTGGCCCCCTGGGCGATTTCCTCTGCTGGTTGAAAGAGAAAGCGTATTTTTCCCCCCAAAGGTTCCGAGAGACGGGAAAGCACCATCGCCACCCCTAAACCGACGGTAGCATGAACATCGTGACCGCAGGCGTGCATAATCCCCGGTTTACGGGAAGCAAAGTCTAAATCGGTTCTTTCTTGGATCGGTAGGGCATCCATATCGGCCCGGATGGCTAAAATTCTCCGATCACTGCCTTTTCCCGCCAATTCTCCCTTAACTCCCGTTTTTCCCACCGCTTCCTGCACCGATAGACCACAGGAAGACAAAACCCCGGCAATATAGGCGGCAGTTTGATATTCTTGCCCACTTAACTCTGGATTCGCGTGAATGTGGCGGCGAATCTCCACTAATCGGGGTGCGAGACTCTCGGCTATGTTTTTAATCTCGGAGAGCATGAAACCAGTTTTACAGTATCTTTAGGGTTAATCATAGAGCATTTTTTACCTGAAAAGTTGGGTCTGGCTGATTTTCAGTCTCAACTGTCTTCTCGGCACTCTTTCAACCCAGGACTAAGCTAATTTGTCAAGAGGATGCAGGAGTTAAGTAGGTAGGCGTTAAAAGTTGTCAGACACCCCCCTTATCAAGGGGGGACTAAGGGGGGATCGGCACCCCCCTTATTAAGGGGGGACTAAGGGGGGATCGGCACCCCCCTTATCAAGGGGGATCCCCCCGCCTTCGGCTTCCCCCCTTATCAAGGGGGGCTAGGGGGGATCGAACCTAAAATCCATTTTTAATTTAATTATAACCAGCTACTTACTATTCATCTCTTGATTCGGTAACACCTCTTGAGAGAATATTCCAGCTATGATAGAAAACAGTGTCTAGTTAGGAAAAAAACATGGTTCAGTCTTCCGAAAAAATTGAAGTTAAGTACGGGGAAAGAGAAATTGCCGAAGGAACATTAATTACTTTCCCTAATCCACGTCCCGGCAGAAATTACGATATTCAGATCACTCTGCCGGAATATACCTGTAAGTGTCCCTTTTCCGGTTATCCCGATTTTGCCACTATTTATCTTAGCTACGTTCCCGATCAAAAGGTGATGGAATTAAAGGCGATTAAACTTTATATTAATAGTTATCGCGATCGTTATATTTCCCACGAAGAAGCAATTAACCAAATTTTAGATGATTTGGTGGCCGCTTGCGAACCCTTGCAGATGAAAGTTAAGGGGGATTTTCATCCCAGAGGTAACGTCCATACCGTGGTGGAGGTGATGTATAAAAAAGAATAGGGACTTGCGTGGGAATAATATCCCAATCGCTCGGAGGGCGCAAGCTTTGCGCCCCTACAGTAACGGATTTTGTCCACAATGTAGGGGCGAACTGCGTTCGCCCAAAAGGTACATTATCAAAGCGCAAGTCCCATAGCATAATTGTCTAGTTTGGGGATGGGGTTGCCTCCATCCCTTGCTGTTCTAGTTTTTGTTGTTCAAGTTTTTTGCTGTTGGAAGGTGTTCTGCGCTCTGCTTTCTGTTGTTCGTGTCTCTATGGTTGCTCCTTAACCCTTGGCACAAACCGACAGAATTGTAAAAGTTAGGGATATTAAAAAAAGCTGGGATTATCATTAAAGTAGTCCGAATCTTGATCCTGATTTTATGTCCCAGAAAAATGAAATTCTTCCCCTGCTGTTGACGGTTATGGTGACATCGACACTTTTAGGAGGAATTGCTTGGTGGTTGCTCAACAAAACCTTTCCCAATCTCAATGATCGATCTAATTCTTCCTCCTCGAATAATCAAATTTCTGAAACTTTAGGTGCAGTTACAAATGTCCCGAAAGGATTATTTAACTACGGGGGAAGTACCACTTGGGCCCCGATTCGCAAGGAAGTGGACTTTATTATCCAGCAAGTCTGGCCGAAATTTCGCCTCGTCTATACCGATCCCACTACGAGAACCCCCAGCACCGGCAGCGGTATTCGGATGTTAATCGAGAATCAATTGGCTTTTTCCCAAGCATCTCGATCGCTCAAAGATGAGGAAATACAACGCGCTCAACAACGGGGATTGACTTTAAAAGAGGTTCCCGTGGCTATTGATGGAATTGCGATCGCAGTTCATCCCGATTTACCAGTTTCCGGTCTAACAATTACCCAGTTAAAAGATATTTATACAGGAAAAATTAGCAATTGGCGGCAAGTGGGCGGGCCTAATTTAGCCATTATTCCCTATTCCCGACGCAAGGAAGATGGGGGAACCGTGGAATTTTTTATCGATCAGGTTTTAGAAAAAGCCGATTTTGGGAGTAATATTCAGTACATTTACAGTACAACTTCCGCTCTCAGAAAAGTTTCCCAAAATCCGGGAGGAATTTACTATGCTTCTGCACCGGAAGTAGTTCCCCAGTGTGGAATTAAAACTTTACCCCTTGGTAAAAGCGAAAATAAATTAGTTGCCCCCTATCAAGAACCTTCGATCCCGTCTTCCCAATGTCCCCAGAAGCGTAATCAACTGAATGAATTAGCTTTTCAGCAAGCCATCCGCGCCCAATACCTGCGCCATAATTGCGTCAGATACTTTGCTTTGATCTAAGATTGAGTCAGCAATATCTAATTTGGAGTCTCAGGCAATGGAACCAATTTCTCTAATTCTAGCTGCGTTGGCTGCTGGTGCGGTTGCTGCTGCTAAGGATACGGCAGGAACAGCCGTTAAGGATGCTTATGATGGGTTAAAGGCGTTGATTAAGAAGAAATTTGCAGAAAAAGGGAAAACAGATGATAGTGATATCGTCGATAAACATGAGAAAAAACCAGATTCAGAGGGGGTAAAAACACTGCTCAAAGAAGAGTTACTTGAAGCAAAAATTGATAGAGATGCAGAGGTTATTAAGACAGCAGAAGAATTACTTAAGCAATTAAAACCTGAAGAATTTGCCGCAGGTAAGTATAATATTAATGTTGGTGATGATATTAAGGGAATGGTGGGAGATGGTACTTTTAAGGGAATTGCAGGAGATATTAGTGGTGGAAATATTAGTCAGAAGATTAATTAGTTGAGGATTATTTAGGAGGGAAATTTATGTCAATTACTGTTGAGGTAGAACTTAAAGATTTTCTAATTCAAATCAATCAAAAGTTAGACAATCTTCAAAAAGATGTTACTGATATTAAGATTGAACTTAGTGAAGTTAAAGGTGAAATTAAGCGTCTGGAGGGAAAAATTGATGGTGTCGAGAAGCGTCTGGAGGAAAAAATTGATGGTGTCGAGAAGCGTCTGGAGGAAAAAATTGATGGTGTCGAGAAGCGTCTAGAGGAAAAAATTGATGGTATTGAGAAGCGTTTAGAGGGAAAAATTGATGGCGTGGAAAAGCGCTTAGAGAATCAAGAGTTTGTCAGTCGAGGGATTTTAGTCGCTTTAATTGTAACGATTTTAGGCGGTTTGGCTAAATTGTTTGGTTTAGTAGGAAGTCCTTAAAAATTGCTAATTCTAAAACTGCAATTTAAAGTTAACTTGAAAAGAATAATTTTGGGGTAGCAAAAATGACTGATAAAAGTTATTATTTAGAAATAGGAGGTGATGTTAAAGGTCTTAGCGGTGATGGTGAATTTAAGGGAATTGCGGGTGATATTAGTGGCGGTGTAATCAATCAATATATTATTACCCAAAAGTCAGGAGTTGAGATTCAGGCTCAACCTTTAATTACGGGTTCACCTTATTTGGGTTTAAGGAAGTTTGAAGTAGATGATAAGGATAGGTTTTTTGGGCGAGATAATTGGATTATTGAGTTAACTGATTATTTAAAGCAAAAGAATGTTTTATTGCTTTTAGGTGCGTCGGGAAGTGGTAAATCTTCTCTCGTGCAAGCGGGTTTAATTCCTAAGTTAAAGGATGATTTTGGCGCAAATAAATTGGTTAATTTAACTTTTGTTCCTGATGTTAATCCCTTTGAGTCTTTCTATGGTTGTCTTTTGGCAAATAGATATACACAATCCCAAGCGAAATTAGCACAAGCTGTTAAGGAAGAGACTTTAATTAAGGTGGTTGAAGGATTAAAAAATAATTCTGATTTATGGTTTATTTTTATTGACCAATTTGAGGAATTATTTACTCGTACACCGAAGACGGAAAGAGATATTTTCATTAAAAGTTTGGTTAATTTAATTGAAAAGAATGATAGTTTAGTTAAAATTGTGATGACGATGAGGGCGGATTTTTTAGATAAATTAAGTCCTTATCCCAGTTTAGGAAAAATCCATGATCAGTATAGCAAGATGTTAACGGATATGGATGAAAGTCAGTTAAGATTAGCTATTGCTGAACCGGCGGCGAGAAATGGGGTAATTTTTGAACAGGGATTAATTAATCAAATTATTGCCGATTTTTATGAACAGGCTGGCTCTTTACCTCTGTTACAATATACGTTAGATTTATTGTGGCAAAAAAATCATATTCAAGAGCGGATTTTAAATATTAAGACTTATCAAGAGATTGGTGGGGTAACGGGTGCGCTAGAAAAACAAGCGGATAAAATTTATAGTAAATTTGATGAACAGCAACGGAAAGCAGCAGAGGAAATTTTTCTAGAGTTAATTAGTTTAGAAGGGGAAAAAGCGGTTAGCAGAAGGGCGGATAAATCGAGTTTTGAACAGGAGGAAATGCAAAGGGAGGTTCTCTATCAATTGATAGATAATCGTCTTTTGGTGAGTAAGGGAGAAGACGGGAAAGCAACGGTTGAGGTGGCACATGAAGAATTGTTGCGGTGTTGGCAAGTGTTACAGGATTTAATTCGAGAAAAAGAGGAGATAATTGTTCTGAGAAGTCGTTTATATGCTGATGCAAAACAGTGGGATGATTTACAGAAGCAAGATGCAGTAAAAGCGAGTAGTGAGCTTTGGGGAGGTTCTAAGTTAGCCAAAATTGTTGAGTTTCAAAAGAATAATTCTCTGCCTAATTTAGATACTGTGGCGATAGAGTTTATTAAGGCGAGTATTAGTCAAGCTGAACGTCAAAAAAATGAAAAAATTAGAACAGCGCGAAGGATTGCGGCGGGTTCTTTGGTGGCGCTGGTGGTTAGTACGGGATTTGGTTTAATGGCTTGGAAACAAACACAACAAGCGGAACTCAATCTGGCAAATGCTCGCGGGTTTTCTTCCTTGTCTTTGTTTGATAAAGGAAAAGAATTGGAGGCTTTTGTTGAAGCGATTAAAGCAGGAAAAATCCTACAAAAGCAGCAGGCATCCGACACGAAGGTGACGAATGCCTTACAGGAACTTCTCAACCGCAAAAGTGAACGCAATCGCTTAGAAGGGCATGGTAGATATGTCCATAGCGTTAATTTTAGTCCTGACGGCAAGACTTTGGTGAGCGGTAGTGATGACAAAACTATCATACTCTGGGATGTAGAAACAGGCCAAAAACTCCACACCTTCCAGGGGCATGGTGGCCCTGTCTATAGCGTTAATTTTAGTCGCGACGGCAATACTTTGGTGAGCGGTAGTGATGACAAAACTATCATACTCTGGGATGTAGAAAAACGCCAAAAACTCCACACCTTCCAGGGGCATGGTGGCACTGTCTATAGCGTTAATTTTAGTCCTGACGAGGGCAAGACTTTGGTAAGCGGTAGTGATGACGGGACTATCATACTCTGGGATGTAGAAACAGGCGAAAAACTCCACACCTTCAAGGGGCATGGTGGCCCTGTCTATAGCGTTAATTTTAGTCGCAACGGTAAGACTTTGGTGAGCGGTAGTGGTGACAAGACTATCATACTCTGGGATGTAGAAACAGGCGAAAAACTCCACACCTTCCAGGGGCATAATGGCCCTGTCTATAGCGTTAATTTTAGTCACGACGGTAAGACTTTGGTGAGCGGTAGTGGTGACAAGACTATCAAACTCTGGAATGTAGAAAAACCCCAAGAAATCCGCACCCTCAAGGGGCATAATAGCCGTGTCAGAAGCGTTAATTTTAGTCACGACGGCAAGACTTTGGTGAGCGGTAGTTGGGACAACACCATCAAACTCTGGAATGAGTCAACAGGCCAAGAAATCCTCACCCTCAAGGGGCATGAAGGCCCTGTCTGGAGCGTTAATTTTAGTCCTGACGAGGGCAAGACTTTGGTGAGCGGTAGTGATGACGGGACTATCAAACTCTGGAATGTAGAAATAGTCCAAACCCTCAAGGGGCATGATGACCTTGTCAATAGCGTTGAGTTTAGTCCTCACGAGGGCAAGACTTTGGTGAGCGGTAGTGATGACGGGACTATCAAGCTCTGGGATGTAAAAACAGGCGAAGAAATCCTCACCTTCGAGGGGCATGATGGTCCTGTCAGAAGCGTTAATTTTAGTCCCAACGGCAAGACATTGGTGAGCGGTAGTGATGACAAAACTATCATACTCTGGGATGTAAAAACAGGCGAAAAACTCCACACCTTCGAGGGGCATAATGGCCTTGTCAGAAGCGTTAATTTTAGTCCCGACGGCGAGACTTTGGTGAGCGGTAGTTGGGACGGGACTATCAAACTCTGGGATGTAGAAAAACGCCAAAAAATCCTCACCTTCGAGGTGAATCATCGTGTCAGAAGCGTTAATTTTAGTCCCAACGGCGAGACTTTGGTGAGCGGTAGTAATGACAATAATATCATACTCTGGGATGTAGAAAAACGCCAAAAAATCCACACCTTCGAGGGGCATGATGGTCCTGTCAGAAGCGTTAATTTTAGTCCCGACGGCAATACTTTGGTGAGCGGTAGTTATGATAAGACTATCAAACTCTGGGATGTAAAAACAGGCGAAGAAATCCACACCTTCAAGGGGCATGATGGACCTGTCAGAAGCGTTAATTTTAGTCCTGACGAGGGCAAGACTTTGGTGAGCGGTAGTGATGACAAAACTATCAAACTCTGGAATGTAGAAAAACGCCAAGAAATCCGTACCCTCCATGGGCATGATAGCCGTGTCAGAAGCGTTAATTTTAGTCCCGAAGGCAAGACTTTGGTGAGCGGTAGTTGGGACAACACTATCAAACTCTGGAAGGTAGAAACAGACTCGAATTTATTGAATTTAGATGCTTTAATGGAGCGTAGTTGCGATTGGGTGCGGGTTTATTTGCACAATCCTAATTCTGGTGTTAGGGAGGAGGATAGGGGTTTGTGTGATGGGATTTGATCCCCCCCCCTGCCCCCCTTAAAAAGGGGGGAGAATTTAGTATCTGGGGAAATTTATCTAAATTTCGTTAAAATTATGATAGAAGGAATCGATCAGAAAAATGATGAATGAAAACTACCCGCTACTTTGAAGAACAAGTCTTGGTCAAAAGACCCTATCTTAAGCGAGAATGGTGTCAACAGGCTATCCAGAATCCAGTTAGACGAGAAATAGAACCAAACGGACGCATTCGTCATTGGTTATACATTCCCGAATTAGGAAAATACTTGCGAGTTGTCACTCTAGATGATGGAGAAACCATTCATAACGCCTTCCCAGATCGTAACTTTAAGGAGTAAAAAATGAAATTTAGTTATTATCCTGAAACCGATTCTCTATACATTAGCCTATCAGAAAAAACAAGCACCGATTCTCAAGAAATCGCCCCTGATATTGTTTTAGATTTTGATAGCGAAGGAAAATTAGTTGGAATTGATATTGATCAAGCTAGTCAAATTGTTGATTTAACTCGTTTAGAAACTGAATCTTTCCCCCTTAATTCTGTTATTTTAGCTCAATCAAAGTAGTCTATATTAGAATCAAATAGCTAAAGAGATAACAATGGCTAAAATCTCCATTTCTTTACCCGATGAACTGGTTAATTACCTAGACCAGAAAGTAGAAGATAAAAGCATTTTCATCGCCTCAATTTTACAACAATGGCGACAACAACAAGAAGCAGAAGAACTCGCCCAAGCTTTTTTAGCAGTAGATGAACTAGAATTAGGATGGACTGACGAATGGCAAACAGCAGCGATTATCAACTCGGAAGCATTATGGCTGAAGTAAAACTTAAATCCAAGCATCTAAACTCCTTAAAAAAATTTATTGAAGACGCATTAACCGAAAGACTGCAAGAACTTCAAGAAGGAATTAAGCACACTCAAGAAAGAATAACTTTTTTTGAAAATAAGTATCAAATGCAGACACAAGAATTTCTCAGACGATTTGAAAACAATGAATTGCAGCATACCTTAGACTTTGATGAATGGATGGGAGAAGCTTGGATGCTAGAAGCTTTACTGCAAGACAAAGAAGAAATTGAGGAGATAGAATTTGTCGATTAATGACTATTTTCAAGAGATTAGACATCTCATTGAAGCTTGTCCAATAGTTCAATCTTATAACCTCATCACTGATAGTAGAAGTCTTTATGTAGGGTTTGCGGCAAAAAGTACGGGCGAAGCATTCGGATAGAAAATCTCTGGTTTCACCGATAGGTTATTGCCCGAATGCTTCGCCCCTACAGGACGCGGGCTGATAATAAAAGTTTATGCTTAGAAAATTAATTAGGGCTGGCTGAAAAAGTAGGGGCGAAGCATTCGGATAGGAAATCTACGGTTTCACCGATAGGTTATGCCCGAATGCTTCGCCCCTACAGGACGCGGGCCGATAATAAAAGTTTATGCTCAGAAAATTAAGTAGGTAGGCGTTAAAAGTTGTCAGATCCCCCCGCCTATCGGCACCCCCCTTATCAAGGGGGGCAGGGGGGATCGAACCTAAAATCCATTTTAAATTTAATTATAACCAGCTACTTAATTAGGGCTGGCTGAAAAAGTAGGGGCGAAGCATTCGGATAGGAAATCTACGGTTTCAGCGATAGGTTATGCCCGAATGCTTCGCCCCGAAGATGCAAGGTTTTCAACCACGATTCTCTCAAAATCTTGCACCTGTTTCGCAAAATAAGCCCCTAAAACCCTTACCTCGTCTATATTTCACATTTATTCAGCAAGCCCTAATTACACTCTTTTAAAAAGTTTCTTTATTTCGACAGTAGCTGTCAGTATCTACCGTAATTGTAGGGTTTAAAAATACCTAATCTTTACCAATTAATAAAGCGAGAAAGTATGAGCAACCCTTCTCGCTTTATTATAACTAAACCAACACCTCCACAGCTTCCGGAACCACTGCCGTCTCGGTTGTGGTATTTTCCCCTAGGTAAATTCCCAAAGAACGGGCTGTTTTCACGATAAAACCATCAGGATCCACGGGATAGGCACAGCGATGCTCTTGATGACATTGTTTGATAATTTTGATCACCGGTTTCAGGGGCAGACTACGCACTTGTCCCCCGCGCCAAATCACCACGCGATCGAGTTTTCCCTGTTCGATTAATTCTACGGCCTTAATGCCGAAAGCCGTGGCTAACAGTCGATCCATGGCCAAAGGAGGACGACTTCTTTGCAGGTGTCCCAAAGACATGGCCCGCACATCCATGGAATTGAGATAACAGAAGACGGGATCGGTAACGCACAAAGAGCGAGTTTTGTCAACTATTAATTTTTCCAAATAATCGCCAATATACTTCTCTTTTTGGTTATCTTCGTTTTTAACACCCTCAGAAATGACAATGAGAGCGAATTTACGACCTTGGGCGCGTAATTGTGCCAAATGACGACAACAACCGTCGATAATTTCGGGAGTGAGAGCCGGGGTTAATTCGGGAATAAAAATCGCATCGGCACCCCCAGCAATCCCCGCATGAAGGGCTAAATGACCGGCATCTCTACCCATCACCTGCACAATCATCACCCTTTCGTGACTAGCGGCGGTAAAGGTGAGATCATACAAAGCTTGGGTGACGATATCCACGGCAGTGGTAAAACCGACGGACCATTCCGTATAGGGAACATCATTATCGATGGTTTTGGGAACTGCGATAATATTCCAATTGCCCTTCTGGGCGAGATCGTAGATGATATCGACGCTCCCATCGCCCCCGACGACGATCAGGGCATCTAATCCCAGCATTTCGTATCCTTGCAGGATTTTCGCAGCAATTTCTGGGTTTTCAGGATGTCCCTTGCTCAAAGAACCCAAAACACTACCACTAAGAAACTGCAAAACGTCTAATCCTTTCAAGACTCCGGGTAGGTTATAGCCATGGTGAGTCAGGATCAAATCTTGGGGGTGATATTTTCCCTCGGCAATCTGCATAAAACCGTCGGTCCCGTAGGGAATGCCGTACACATCCCAACCCTTTAGTTTTGATGCTTTCACCACGGCACGAATTACCGCATTTAACCCTGGGCAATCGCCACCACTGGTCAGAATACCAATTTTTTTGTTTTGATTCTCGTTCATGGTTATATCCTCCAGGATTTTTTTGTCAGTTATCAGTTATCAGTTATCAGTTATCAGATGTAAGTTTTCAGTTTTCAGTTAAGTAGCTGGTTATAATTAAATTAAAAATCGATTTTAGGTTCGATCCCCCCTGCCCCCCTTGATAAGGGGGGTGCCGATCCCCCCTTAGTCCCCCCTTGATAAGGGGGGTGCCGATCCCCCCTTAGTCCCCCCTTGATAAGGGGGGTGCCGATCCCCCTTGATAAGGGGGGTGTCTGATAATTTTTAACGCCTACCTACTTAAGTTTTCAGTTCACTGATTACTGATTACTGATTACTGTTTACTGATCACTGAAAAAAGCTTCCCACTTTTATTTACTGGTGGTTTGAAAACGTTTCCAAACAGGTTCGTAACTTTGCAGAGCTTTCATATACTGTACCCGTTCAAAAGCACTCGGATCTGGGCAATTCATTTGACTCATACTGCCAATTAACTGCTCGATCGATTCGTATTCATTTTCCTCCAACCAATGCAATAAACCCTGTTCGATCTTGGTAATTTCCTCCAAACCGTGGCGTAATAAAACACTAACTAACATGGTCGCTTTTGCCCCCACCATCATCATTTTGATCACGTCGAGGGCGTTATGAATACCACTGGTAGCGGCAAAATCCGTCGGTACACGACCATAAAGCATGGCAATCCAGCGCAGGGGTAAACGCATTGCTTGGGGATTACTGAGGATAATATTGGGGTGAACATCTAAGGTGTCTAAGTCGATATCCGGCTGATAGAAACGGTTAAATAATACCAACCCATCGGCCCCCGCTTCCGCTAATTGTTTAGCCATATTGGCCGTATTGCTAAAGTAGGGACTTAACTTCATCGAGACGGGAATTGATACCTCCGATTTGACAATTTTGAGGATATCAATATAGTTTTGTTCGACGTGATTTCCGGTTAATTCCAGGTCGTTGGGAACATAATAAACATTCAACTCCAAAGCATCAGCGCCCGCTTGTTGAATTTGAATGGCATACTCTAACCATCCCCCAGAGGTCTCACCGTTGAGACTGGCAATAATGGGAATATCGACCATTTCTTTGGCTTTGCGAATATGGTTGAGATATTCGTCGGAACCAACGTGAAAAACCTCCGGTTCGGGAAAATAAGTCAAAGCTTCCGCAAAACTCTCGGCTCCGTGGGTAAAATGATGGTGTAGAGCCAGTCTTTCCTGTTTAATCTGCTCCTCGAAAAAGGAGTGTAAAACCACGGCAGCGGCCCCAAAGTCTTCCATTCTCTTGATATTGTCGATATCCTCGCTCAAGGGTGCGGCCGCACCGATGACTAGCGGCGATCGCAATTGTAAACCCATGTAGGTAGTGTGTAGATTCATAACTATTCCTTGCTCCCTGTACCTTTTGCTGCTAAGTACTGATACATTTGCCAGCGCGTATCCACATCTGCTTGTGCTTCTTTGAGCAGACGTTTAGCTTCCTCGGGCTTACTGGTGGCCAACATCTTAAAGCGATTCTCCGAGTAGAGAGTTTGCGCTACGGTAAGCTTAGGCGCACGGCTGTCCAATTGTAGGGGATTTTTGCCTTCTTTAGCTAAATCGGGATGATAACGGTACATTAACCAGCGACCGCTTTCCACCACTTCTTTTTGATGGTTCATGGCGGTGGTCATGTTGATCCCGTGAGCAATACAGTGAGAATAGGCGATAATTAACGATGGCCCGTTATAAGCTTCCGCTTCTAGGAAAGCTTTGATAGTTTGCTCGTTTTTTGCCCCCATAGCCACGCTGGCCACATAGACGTTACCGTAGGTCATGGCCATTAAACCGAGGTCTTTTTTCGGTCCTGGTTTGCCACCAGAAGCAAATTTAGCTACGGCGGCGCGAGGAGTAGCTTTCGAGGCCTGGCCGCCCGTATTCGAGTAAACTTCCGTATCCATGACCAAAATATTCACATTGCGACCACTAGCTAAAACGTGATCTAAGCCGCCATAACCGATGTCGTAGGCCCAACCGTCACCCCCGACAATCCAGACGCTTTTCTTGACCAGATAATCGGCCACGGATAACAACATTTTCACCTGCGTGGTCGGGGTTAATTGCCCTAAACGGGATTTTAAGGCCTCTACCCGTTGCCGTTGTTCGTAAATTTCCGCTTCATCGACTTGGTGACAATTGAGAATATCTGCCGCTAGACTTTCTCCGATTTCACTAGCGAGGGTTGCTAACAGTTCGGCGGCAAATTCTGCCTGTTTATCGATGGAAACCCGGAATCCTAAGCCAAATTCGGCATTATCTTCAAAGAGGGAATTCGACCAGGCCGGCCCGCGACCTTCGGCATTAACTGCCCAGGGTGTTGTCGGTAAATTACCTCCGTAGATAGATGAACAACCGGTGGCATTAGCCACTATCATGCGATCGCCAAATAGCTGACTGACTAATTTAACGTAGGGAGTCTCACCACAACCAGCACAAGCACCGGAAAACTCAAAGAGAGGTTCCTGCATTTGCTGATGGTTAATTTTGTTGAGATTTAGGCTTAATCGGTCTGGATTAGGCAAATTAAGGAAGAAATCCCAGTTAACTCGTTCCTGTTCCCGCAGCGGCAGTTGGGGAGCCATATTAATCGCCCTTAGACGTGGTTGCGATTTGTTTTTAGCGGGGCAAACATCAACGCAGAGACCGCAACCGGTACAATCTTCGGCGGCCACTTGGATGGTGAATTTTAGCCCTTTCCAGTCGTGATCCTTGGCATTAGCGACTTTAAAGGTTTCCGGGGCCGTGGCTAATTCGGCCTCATCATAGACTTTCGAGCGAATAACGGCGTGGGGACAAACAAGAACGCATTTACCGCACTGAACACAGACATCTGCATCCCAAACGGGTATTTCTTGGGCAATATTGCGTTTTTCCCATTGGCTAGTGGCGGTGGGATAGGTCCCATCGTTGGGAAGGGCGCTAACGGGCAATTCCTCCCCGTGACGGGCGATAATTTTGCCGAGGACTTCTCGGACGAAAGCGGGTGCAGTGTCGGGAATTGGGGGTCTTAATTCAAAAGCTTCAGGGGTGACAGTGGCGGGAATTGGCACTTGATAGAGGTGTTCTAGGGCAGAATCCACAGCCTTGATGTTCATCTGCACGATTTCTTCGCCTTTCTTGCCGTAGGTCTTGCGGATGGCTTTTTTGATTTGTGCGATCGCATCTTCCCGAGACAAAACCCCCGCTAGGGCAAAGAAACACACCTGCATCACGGTATTAATCCGGCTGCCCATCCCCGCTTCTTTGGCCACTTGAGTGGCATTAATCGTATAAACTTGCAGATTTTTATCGATGATAGTTTGCTGGAGATTGCGGGGTAGGTGACTAAATACCTCCTCCGGTGGATAGGGACTATTGAGGAGGAAAATTGAGTTCGGTTTAGCGGTTTCTAGCAGGTCAAATTGTTCGACAAATTCCCACTGATGACAGGCGATAAAGTTAGCATCGGTGATTAAATAGGTAGAGCGAATCGGCTCCGGTCCAAAGCGTAGGTGAGAAACGGTGACAGAGCCAGATTTTTTAGAATCATAGACGAAATAACCCTGGGCATAATTATCAGTATCTTCACCGATAATTTTAATTGAATTTTTGTTAGCTCCCACCGTACCATCGGAACCTAAACCGTAGAAAACCGCCCGCACTACTTTGTCTGGTTCGGTGGAAAAACTGCGGTCATATTCCAGACTGGAAAAGGTGAGATCGTCAACGATACCAATAGTGAAGTGATTTTTGGGTTTGTCGAGACTTAAGTTATCAAATATACCAGCAACCATGGCGGGAGTAAATTCTTTGGAAGATAAACCGTAGCGTCCTCCCACAATTTTCGGCAGCTTGCCTTCGTACTCTTCCATAAAGGCATTTACCACGTCTAAATATAGCGGATCGCCCCCGGCGCCGGGTTCTTTACAGCGATCTAAAACGGCTATTTTTTTCACTGTGGTGGGCAAAGCTGCCAGTAATTTGTCGGCGGCGAAGGGACGATAAAGACGAACTTTTAAAACCCCAACTTTAGACCCATTTTGATTGAGATAATCCACAGTTTCATGGACGGTTTCTCCTCCCGATCCCATTAGAATAATCACTCTTTCGGCATCGGGCGCACCGTGGTATTCATAAAGATGGTATTGCCGTCCTGTTAATTGGGCAAAACGATCCATAATTTTTTGAGCGATATCGGGACAAGCATGATAGAAAGGATTGACGCTTTCCCTTGCCTGGAAATAAACATCGGGATTTTGTGCTGTGCCTCGTAACACCGGTCGATCGGGAGTTAAAGCTCTTTGACGATGGGCAATAATTAGGTCTTCATCTATCAGTTCTTTGAGAATTTCATCGCTAATTAATTCGACTTTTTGCACCTCATGACTGGTACGAAAACCATCAAAAAAGTGTAGGAAAGGAAGCCGCGTTTCTAGGGTGGTAGCTGTGGCGATTGCTGCCAGATCATGAGCTTCTTGAACGGAATTAGCCGCTAACATAGCCCAACCCGTACTTCTGGCAGACATAACATCACTATGATCCCCAAAAATTGACAACCCTTGGGCTGCTAAAGCACGGGCCGCCACATGGACCACTGAAGAGGTTAATTCCCCCGCAATTTTGTAGAAGTTGGGGAGCATTAATAATAATCCCTGGGAGGAGGTGAAAGTGGTAGTTAAAGAGCCTGTTTGTAGCGCTCCGTGCAGGGTTCCCGCTGCCCCACCTTCGCTCTGCATTTCGATTACGGAAGGAATGGTTCCCCAGAGATTAGCTCTGCGTTCGGCGGCCCAACTATCGGACCATTCACCCATAGGCGAGGAGGGAGTGATAGGATAAATAGCGATCACTTCACTGAGACGATAGGCAACGCGTGCAACAGCTTCGTTACCATCTATGGTTGCATAGGTTTTTGTGGTCATGTGTTCCCCTTAGTTTTTACGATATTTGTCGGGATTTTAAGTTTTTTTACGGCTCAATTTCGCACTAAATATCCTCTCGTTTCCCTGACAACCGAAGGACTTTCTTGAGCGTCGCTTTTGACTCCCTATCTACTATTGGACGCTTACGGCAGACAGGCTTAAGTAGAGCAATTTTTCTGTCCCCACCTCGATCATTATCCAGATTCTCGGCTTTCTAGCAATTCGTTATTTTTTCTTAATACGCTGCTGAGTTTGCCCGCAACCGACCCTGAGATTAATTAATATTCAGAATTGAGATAAAAATTAATGATACTTTTTTAAAAAAAGTGCTAGGTCAGAAGATAAGCTGTTGACTATCTAAATTACTAAGTAAGACTGTCTATTAGCAGGGAGAAGGAATTATGAATTATTAATTATGAAGTGGGGAGAAGGGAGACTTTTCAGTTATCAGTGAACAGTAATCAGTAATCAGTGAACTGATACGGCCTTTCTCGTAAAGGTGAAGCACAGATTAACCCTTGCTAATCAAGTATTGTAGCCGCAAGAACGAACCTCATCTATCTGAGAAACGCTGTAACTCGCATCTGATAACTGATAACTGATAACTGATTCAAGGCTGTCGACCGTCTCCTAACCAAGCACGACAATTTTTGATTTTTGCCAGAGATCTAATAATCAGTTGATTTAGTCGGCCGATGAAGTTAAGATGTACTAGGTTGAACACAAATGAACTAAAGTACAAATTATCTTAACCCAAGGGTAGGAAAATAGATCATGACTAACCTCGAATCCCTTACTCAAGCGCAACAGGAGTTGTACGACTGGCTGATTGAGTATATTCGTACTACTCAACACGCCCCTTCCATCCGGCAAATGATGCGAGCGATGAATTTACGCTCTCCCGCACCGATTCAAAGCCGTTTAGAACGTTTACGCACCAAAGGCTATATTGATTGGACAGAAGGAAAAGCACGCACCCTGCGGATTCTCAAACAACCAGTGCAAGGTTTACCAGTTCTAGGTGTAATCGCTGCTGGTGGTTTAGTGGAACCCTTCACCGATGTGGAAGAAAAACTCGATCTTTCTAACCTGTTGCAACGCAGTCAAGACTGTTATGCTCTGCGCGTTTCCGGAGACAGTATGATCGAGGATCATATTGCCGATGGGGATCTGGTGATTATGCGTTCTCTCACGGGTAATGAAGCGGTGTCCAATGGGGAAATCGTCGCCGCCAGAGTCGAAGGCCACGGCACTACTTTAAAACGTTTCTACCAAGAAGGCGAAATCATCACTCTCCAACCCTCCAATCAAAAATATCAACCAATTACAGCCAATACTGAACAAGTACAGGTGCAAGGGGTTTTGGTTGGTGTTTGGCGCGGTTATTAGCCAAAACTGGGGCGCACTTAAGCGCCCCGATCATTTTTCCTCTCCTTGGCTACCGGAAAAAAATCGGGTTGGCAAACTAGGATAATATAAGGGTTTTCGCCTATCCCGAACTCAGGTGTCTTAACTTTTATGCCCAAAAAACAGAAATATCCCCATCTCTTGGGATCAAAATGGACGGCAAAACAAAAAACATGGGGCTGGCGACATTTTCAAGTGGTCAATCGTCAAAATCGCGGTCAATGGGTTTTTGCCGAATTAGTCGCTTCCTGCGATCCGACTGTCCGCTTCTGGATTAATGCTAAACAGTTGCAAGACGCGAATCTCTGGCAATCAGGTTGGCAAACCCTAACGGAAATAAACCAACCCGACAGCACCGACGAGATTATTGTTAATTAATATTAAGAACCCTTGTAATTTTTCACTCTTTGCCCATCAGCCACGCCGAGAGCTTTGGCCATCCAGGGTGGCGGCGAAGTTTGAATCACTCGCTGTAAATCCGCCAAAATTTCCCGCGCTTGACCACCTGCATCTTTTTTCACCGGATAAACACCACCTTGAATCATCTTAGCGGCGGCCGGTCCGCCGATAGACACCACGAAGATTGCCTGACAATCTTTGATCAGACTAAGCCGATAACCATTTTTATCTTCCTGAAGGGCCGCTGCCAAGGCAGAACGCACATCAATTAACTTCATCTGCGTGGCCGATAATTGGAGCTTGCTGAATAATGGTAAAACCCTTTTAAAATAAGGCTTTTGACCTGTTAAAATCCGATGTTAGTGCTAGAAAATCGGATTGGAACCCTCAAAAACCTTGCATTATTCTCCTTGTAGTACATCGCTTGGTACAAAAAACAAGGCAACAAAGCCTGAAACGACCGGCTACTGACTCCTGACGACCGGCTACTGACTCCTACCCCCAGGAAAAACTTTTTCAGCAGACCCTAATTGATAGACCAGATAGCGCAAACAGGAACCAAAATGACCGTCAAGATTTTCACCGCTATTAGAAGCCACGGCCACCCGGATTGACTGGGGCATTTCCCCTTCACTGTAGAATTCGATAGGAGGCAATGGGTGCTGATGCTCGTCATCCTCGATTTCACCCCAGAGAATTCGCACCGCTTCTTTTAAATGGGCGATATCGTTGGCATCGGCATCTTCTCCATCTTCTTCTCCATCTAATTCGTAGGTTTGACCGAAGGCGGTTTTTAAATTGGTGACAGTGATTTGATTAAGGTTGGTTTCGTTGATATCTTCCCCCAGACAATTGTAAAGGGCATCGAACAGATCGGCGCTCGAAGTCCTGGGCAAAGCTTTCGATGCCAGGGCAATTCTTAAGGCGGTTTCGTTTGATAGGGTTTTTGGGACAATGGTTGACTCTTGCTTAGGTTCAATTGCGTCGTTTTTACCTTAAATGTCGGCTTGAAGGAACCCTCGGTTTTACCTCGGAGATGAAAAGTTCCGCCAACATAGAAACAGCGAAGCACGGCTAAGAATAACTCTAATCTATAGTTGTCAATTTAATTTTAGTATGCTAGAATAGTTGGTTATCGTTGGTTCGATAGCGCAAAATGTTTGTTTTAGAGTACAAGCTTAAAGGAAAACCATCTCAATATCAAGCCATTGATGAGGCTATTCAGACAGTACAGTTTGTTCGGAATAAATGTCTTAGATATTGGGAAGACAATAAAGGTGTAGGACAAAAGGATATATATAAATATGTCACTCAATTAAGGAGTGAATACCCTTTTGTTCAAGACCTTAACTCTACAGCTTGTCAACAGGCTTGCGAACGGACTTGGACTGCTATTCTTAGGTTCTATAACAATGGCAAGGGAGCATCTCATTTATGCAAGTGAGTAATTATACTTATCCCTAAAACTGTTTTCTAGCAAGGCTTTCAAAATAGCTTGACATAAAAACCTGATTTAGGGGTTACAAAGGTGAGATGCTCCCCAGTTAATCGGGCCTATACAAGTCAAGAGTGCTTTAATTGTGGTCGGTTAATCCAAAAATCTCTATCGGTTAGAACCCATGTTTGTTTCTGTGGGTATGTAGAAGATAGAGACAAAATGGCGGCATTGAATATACTCAAAAAAGCTACGATAGGGCATATTGGAAGCTGGTCGTTAGACCTAAACGCTTGGTAGGGCTGATTCATTCTCCGAATCTAATTCTTTTTTTTGCTACGTTTAATCGCTTATGCGGTAAGCAAAGCACGACGTTTTTAAAAATTTTTAGATATGTATTTCCGAGAAATCGACTAAAAACGTTGCCAGATAAAGATTTGAGAGAATGACATAAGAGACAATGAAACGACCCTAGCACTAAGGGGGGATCAAAGGCAAAATCTATCTTCAATTCAATGATAACTACTTACTTAGGGAAAAGTCAATTAGAATGGATCAATGACCCGTCCCTTGCTCGATTGCCATAAATCTAAATAAGCAAAAAATAAACATGAGCAATTATGACAAAATTAAGTCCAAAAGTTAACGCAATTATTCGTTCTGGTGAACAACAAGGATAGGTAGGTGAATGCGTGGAAATTTCGATTGTTACCTGGGGAAATACCTGAGACGAGGTAGTTTAATAATCTCCAAGAAGCTATTTTATTGAATTTAGAGAGAGAGGAACCCAGGGAGTTCGATCTAGTTGCAAACCTTCTCTACAGATTACATTTGAGTGACAGCCAGAATATGCCTAATCTGAAACAATTATCTGGCAAAGACATTATCAAAATTCGGCTCTTCGTTACCCTTTATGCTAAATCAACATACAAGATGCCAAGATAACATACTTCTAACCCAAAAATTCCGAAAGTTTCTAAAGCCATAGCCTCTCCGTTTTATTAGTTTAAGTTTATTGTTGATTCCCTCGACCA
>NZ_JADBVE010000083.1:0-3727 GCF_020245285.1 Microcystis sp. M31BS1 | reverse complement strand
TGATAACTGATAACTGATAACTGATAACTGATAACTGATAACTGATAACTGATAACTGATAACTGATAACTGATAACTGATAACTGATAACTGATAACTGATAACTGATAACTGATAACTGATAACTGATAACTGAAATCACCAACACCCATATTTCAAGCTAAAGAAACACCTTTGCGTTTAAAATTTAAGCCCTTTTTGGAGGATTTTGTGGCGGTTTCCCCCGCCAGAATTTTGGCTTCTTTTTCCTGTTTTTCGATCACGGGTAATCTAAAAATTACGCCCGCAAATATCCAGTAATA
The DNA here is from genome assembly GCF_020245285.1 of Microcystis sp. M31BS1. NCBI lineage: Bacteria > Bacillati > Cyanobacteriota > Cyanophyceae > Chroococcales > Microcystaceae > Microcystis > Microcystis sp. M31BS1. The sequence goes on along the minus strand of NZ_JADBVE010000083.1, from coordinate 3,425 downwards.
AACGCCCACAGGATCCGTATCGAGGGCATACCAATAGGGAAGATAGGCAACAAAGAGCAGCAAAACCCAATAACTACCGGCAAAACCTCGCAGAGTGGGATCTTTGAGGGAACGATAGGTGCGGAAGGCCAGATAAACTAGATGGGTCATGAATATCATGTACAAGGCAAAACCAATGTATCCCAACTCGAATAAAACTTTAGTGTGATAGGTTTCCACAAAGGAAATATCACCGAAAACCCTAGCAGCAGAAGTGGCCACACCAAGTCCACGACCTAAAATACCGCCCTGATTACGGATAGCAAAATCCAACTGTTCTTGAATAAAAGCGGTGGGGGGAGCTTGTTGCCAACGGCTGATGGCACTATCGTAGCGTTGTTGGACAAAATCGGGGTTAAGGAAAGAAAAACCGATAGCTAGAAGTAAAGCGGCGGCAAAAATGATCGGCAAAAATCTTTTTAAGTTAGCGATTTGTCCCGTAAGAATCGTCATCAGACCAATAATCATCGGTACAGCAAAGAAAGCTAATCTTTGCCCAGAGACCACTGCATTAATAAAAACTAGGGTTAAACCCACTAGGGCTGCTAGTCGCCATTTTTGGGAAATTTCACTAAAGGCACTGGCATAACAAACTACGGCACTAGAGACCAAAAACCAAGCCCAGTGCCAGGGAGAAACAAAGGTACCCGGTAGGCGGATCATATTCACTTCCGGACTATACACTAATGCCCCACCAACCAAACACCTTGCATCTAAGTGGGCTTTGAATAGTGCATCAGCTACAAAGCCTCTAGTTCCTACACAACGACCGGTTTTCAGCATCCAGTATTGCATTAGTCCTAGGACACAACAAATAATCGCTAAAGTCACTAAAAGACGACCAAAAAATAATAGGGTCGCTTTGTCTTTGATTAAGTAATAAGTGCAGAAGATCAAGGGGACATAACCCAGCAAAACTTTGAATCCTAATATTCCTTGCAGAAAAGTCTCACTTTCCCGACAGGGAATCCCGCGCAAACGACCATCCCTAAAGATACTCATCCCAGCCACGGAATCGCAAGTAGGCAGAAATTGTCTCTGTAAATTGACGGCTAATAGACAGACTACACAGAAAACAAAGATTAATAATAGGGTTGTACCTAATTGTTTGGGGACAATAATCGGTAATTGCTTTTTTCGACATTCTAAAACTAAGGCGATTAAAGCGGGTAGATAAAAGATATCTTTACTGATTTGTAGGATTTGATTACCGCCCAACCAATAGATAATAGTGCCAGTGAAGGGGACATAGATAATAAATGCCCAAAGAGCCATGCGAGGATAGCTAAAGGAGAAAACTACTAAAATTAAGGCTAAACTTACTGCAGCTCCTATCGTGGCATCAAATAATAAGCTGAGGGGTAATCCGAGCAAAATTGCTACACAAATAGCAAAAATAATCAACCCCGTTAACTTTTGTTTCCTTTGCCTTTCTTCTTTTTTGAGGGCAAGTTTCTCTTTGATGTTAAGCGGGGGACTATCAGCTTTTGTTTGGCCTTGTTTATTCTTTTTTTTCTGGCGATCAATACTTAGTCCGGTCATAATTAGGCCTTGCTACGCTACGCTAAGGGCATTATAATCCCTGTCCCCCTCGATCGACTACAAAAGATAGCTTCGCACCGCTGCCACTAGCCTTTCTGTCCAAAAATTGGCTAATTCTAGGGTTTCTGCTTCCACCATCACCCGAATTAACGGTTCTGTCCCGGAAGCTCGCACCAAAATTCTGCCTTTTTCTGCCATGGCTGTCTCAGCTTGGCGGATTTCCCGCCGTAAAGGTTCACATTGCTGCCAATTACGTCGCACTTCTCTATCTTCCACCCGCACATTGCGTAAAATCTGCGGATAGGTGACAAAGCTATGATCGACTAAATTAGCCAAGGAAACCGCCGATTTCTGCACTAAAGCCGCTAAATGTAGGGCGGTTTGCATTCCATCCCCAGAAACCCCGTAATGATGGCAGAGAATATGACCAGATTGTTCACCCCCTAGCATGGCTCCAGTTTCCCACATTTGCGCCTGAACGTGCTGATCGCCCACGGCAGTCCGCAAGAATTGACCCCCCAGTTTTTGCCAAGCGCGTTCAAAACCTAAATTAGCCATCACCGTGGCTACTAATAACCCATCGGGTAGCTGTCCGGCTTCTAAGAGGGAACGACCCCAAAAATAGAGGATATAATCGCCATCTACTACTCTACCTTGACTATCCACGGCCAAGACTCGATCGGCATCGCCATCGAAGGCAAACCCTAAATCCGCTTGCTGATTAATCACCGCCGCCTGTAGGCTTTCTAAATGGGTAGAACCACAATTAACGTTAATGCGATCGCCATCGGCTCGATCGTGTAGGCAGATAACTTCCGCCCCCAAGGTTTGGAACACTAAAGGTGCTAGGTTAACGGCTGCCCCCCAAGCTAGATCCAAAACTATTTTTAATCCCGATAGGTTCATATCCTTCCCGACGGAATCAATGACAGCTTGACCATATTTTTGGATTAATTCGGGACAAAAAGTCGCTTTTCCCCAATTTTCCGGTTTATCTGCTAATTCTAAATTGCCTCTTAAACCCGCTTCTATCTGTGCCGCTAAACTGCCAGATAATTTTAAACCGCTGCCGTCAAAAAATTTAATGCCGTTATCTTCAGGAGGATTATGACTGGCAGAAATCATGATCCCCCCCATCGCTTCGCTTTCTCTGGTTAAATAGGCGACGCAGGGAGTGGGACATAATCCCAGTTGCCAGACTTCTATTCCCGCCCAAGTTAAACCCGCAGTGATAGCATTGGCTAACATATCACTGGAATTACGCGAATCTTGACCGATAATTACTGGTTTGGTGACACCAGCTTGATTTTTTAATACCTGTCCCGCCCAAAATCCGATTTGTAGCGCTAGGGGGGCAGTTAATAATTCTCCCACTTGGCCGCGAATTCCGTCCGTGCCAAACAGGGGGGATGGCGGTAATTCAATCAAACCCCCTAAGGATAACAGGGGATGCGATCGAGCTTTTTGCCCATTTTGATACGATAGAGACGCTACCATGGCCGATTCCTTTCCTCACACAACACATTCAGAGGATAACATGATCACCGATTTTTTAAAATCAATGTTCCCAGTTGACCTTAATCCTCCTCCCAGGGTTCCTGACACTGTGGGGTGTGGGGTGTGGGGTGTGGGGAAGTGGGGTGTGGGGAGCTTTTTCAGTAAAAAGGCAGCTCCGATCTCCGAGGGGAGCATCTCACTTACGCAATGAGTAATTATACTTAGCCTAAAAGCCACTCTTAATCGTGTCTTGGAACGAAATAGAGGCTTTTAAAGACCGCGTACATGGAGAATTAAAACAAGAATTACCCTCGAAAAGCCTATTTTTCTACTAAGTATTTATGCTT
>NZ_JADBVE010000082.1:0-10726 GCF_020245285.1 Microcystis sp. M31BS1 | reverse complement strand
TAGCTACAGTGATCTTGTCGGTAACAATGGTGGAGCCGGCTCGGATACGGTGACGATTGATACCAAAAATCCGACCCTTGCAGTCGATATCGTTGATGCTTCCTTGAACGACGGAACTAACAGTTCTCTCGTTACCTTTGAGTTCAGCGAAGATGTCACCGGTTTTGCCGACGGTGATGTGAGCGTCAGCGGCGGAACCCTGAGCGACTTCACCCAGGTGGATGGCAACAGCTATACGGCCATCTTCACGGCCGACGATGGGGTGGAAACCATTTGCTCGGTGTCCGTGGCAGCCGATAGCTACAGTGATCTTGTCGGTAACAATGGTGGAGCGGGTACGGATACGGTGACGATTGATACACTTAATCCGACCGTGGGCATCACCTTCGACAACTCACCGCTCACTGGCCAGAACTTTAGCACTACAGTTACCTTCCAGTTCAGCGAAGCCGTAAGTTTCACGGCCAGTAATGTCACCCTAGCCAACGGGGTGTTGAGCAACTTCACTGGCAGCGGCAGCAGCTACACCGCCACCTTCACCGCGACTGACTTCCAGTCGCCAACGGGAACAGTGGCGGTGTCCAACGACTATTTCGATATCCTTGGCAACCAGGGTGTTGCCAATTCGGCCAACATCGCCCTGACCGTGGGCGGCGGTCCTGACCCGAATGATGGGCCGTCTGGAGGCGACAGTGTGATTGGCTCAGGTACACTTGGCGCGGATTTCATCACTGGATCAAATGGTAACGACAACCTTAGCGGCATCGACGGCAACGACACCATCAATGGCGGCGACGGCAATGACACCATCAACGGCGGCACCGGCGCCGACATTATCAGCGGCGGCACCGGCAACGACAACATCATCGGACTCGGCGGCTTTGATCTGATCTACGGCGGATCTGGCAATGATACCATCAATGGTGGTAATGGTATTGACACCATCGTCGGCGGGTTCGGCAACGATTCCCTCACCGGTGGCGGCGGCGACACCTTCCGGTTTCTGAGCATCTACGACCAGCAGGATGTGATCACCGGTTTCAACGACACCATCGTGTTCGATATAACCGGTGCCAGCGCCTTCACAGCCTTGGGTAGCGGGGCTTTGGGAACCACAACCTACACCGGTGCAATTGCTGGCGGTTACCTCACCTACAGCGGCGGGGTACTCTCCTACGATGCCGATGGCTCTGCGGGATCAACCTTCAGTCCGTTGGCGATTGTCACGTTGACCGGAACTCTCACCCCCACCCTCTCCGACACCAAAGTGCTGTTCCAGGCGCTCTAGCTCAAGCAGGCATTCCCCGCCTTATTTCTCCGGCCCCTGCTGGCCATTATTGCGGGGAATGTTCTTAACTTCTTCTGCTCTGCACCTGCTTACCGGCTCTGGTTTTGAGCCAGTCCTTAGCCAGTCCGTAGAATTTATTGGCGATTTTCGGGACATCGAACCCCTCAAAGCCGAACGGTAGGGACTCGCGCGGTTTCGTTGAGAAAATTGTCGGAAAAGAGATATTAACTCAGAAAGCGATTATACTCAATGATCGAAGACTATTGACCAGCGATCGATGAACCAAGACAACGAGATTAGTCATTTACTAGACCTCATGCCTGCTTCGGGACGGATGATGACGCGCATTGTCAGCAAACCCGAAAGCACCAAGGTAATCGAAACTAATTTTCCCCTGCCCTGGCAAAGAGGAGTCAGACCGATTCCAATTAATTTTGACCTCTGGCGGCAATTATCAAGACCCCAACGGGATTTAGTCTTGTTAAGGGCTGTCTGTGTTTTAACGGCAGTAAAATGGTTTAAACCCGATCTCGATCGAGTAATTGCTCTGGCTGGTATGATCGGTTTAACCGTGGAAACCCTGCAAACCGATGCCGTCGGTATGGCAGTAGCGGGGGGTTTAACTGCCTTGGCAATTAACCGGATTTGGCGGGAAAAACGCAGCCCCCAACGGGAATTAGATGCGGATGAAGCAGCCCTAAAAGTGGCTGTTAGACGCGGTTACACGGAAACCGAGGCCGCTAAAAGTTTATTATCGGCTATTGAGACTATAGCTGAAATTGAAGGGCGATCGAGTCTCAATTTTAACGAGTTATTGCGCTGTCAAAATCTGAAAAAATTAGCCAATCTCTCCTTTGTTGGTGTTCCCGATCAGGTGAGACAATCCTAGGGTCAGTTGTTTTGGCTATCAGCTTTCTTTTTACTGATTACCGATCACTGACTACTTAAATCCCTAACCTTAAAATAACTACTATAAAAATATCTTTCCCCTTGCTCAATGGCTGCAATTGACTCTTTAGAAAAAGTCTTAAAATATCACTTTGGCTACGATCAATTTCGACCGAATCAACGCCAAATAATTGAGGCTGCTTTAAATAATCAGGATTTATTAGTAATTATGCCCACTGGAGGCGGTAAATCTCTCTGTTTTCAGCTACCTGCTTTAATCAAAAAAGGGGTGACGGTGGTGGTTTCTCCCCTAATTGCTTTAATGCAGGATCAAGTAACTGCTTTAGCTGATAATGGCATCGGGGCAACATTTCTCAATAGCACTTTAAATGCTAAACAAGTCAGAGAAAGAGAATCTTTAATCCTGCAAGGAAAAATTAAACTGTTATATGTCGCGCCAGAAAGATTATTATCGCCTAGTTTTTTAGATTTTTTAGCTGTTATTGATAATTACCTTGGTTTAGCCTGTTTAGCGGTAGATGAAGCTCACTGTGTCTCCGATTGGGGTCATGATTTTCGCCCTGAATATCGACAAATTAAACAAGTTCGTCAACGCTTTCCCTCTGCACCAATTCTGGCTTTAACTGCCACCGCTACCCAACAGGTTAGGGAAGATATTATCCAACAATTAGGATTGCGAGATACTTCCATTCATATTGCTAGTTTTAATCGTCCTAATCTTTATTATGAAGTTCGATCTAAAACCAGTAAATCTTATCAGCAATTGTATCAATATATTAAAGGACAAAAAGGATCAGGAATAGTTTACTGTATCAGCCGGAAAACCGTCGATAAAGTTGCCGAACAGTTACAAAAAGATGGTATTGATGCCCTACCCTATCACGCCGGTATGGATGATCGGGAAAGAAGCGAAAATCAAACCCGTTTTATTCGGGATGATGTGCAGATTATGGTGGCAACAATTGCCTTCGGTATGGGGATTAATAAACCAGATGTGCGCTTTGTCGTTCATTATGATTTACCCCGCAATTTAGAGGGATATTATCAAGAATCGGGCCGCGCCGGTAGGGACGGAGAACCGGCTAAATGTACCCTCTTTTTTAGCTTTGCAGATGCCAGAAAAATTGAGTATTTTATTAACCAAAAAACCGAGCAAAATGAACAACAGAAAGCTCGTCAACAATTGCGACAGGTGTTAGATTATGCCGAAGGGACTGAATGCAGAAGATCGAGTGTACTAGGCTACTTTGGCGAAAGTTTTTCAGGTAACTGTGGTAACTGTGATAACTGTCGGAATGGTAACAATTCCGAGGATTGGACAATCGAGGCACAAAAATTTTTATCCTGTGTGGCGCGGACGGGACAAAAATTCGGTATGATGCACATAATCAACGTGCTGAGGGGAGGAAAAGGTGAAAGAATCACCCAATATCAACATCATTTATTATCTACTTATGGCATCGGTAAAGATAAAACTGTCGGGGAGTGGAAACGTTTAAGTCGTTCCCTTGTCCAGCAAAATCTACTGGTAGAAACTGAAGACAATTTTAGAATCTTGAAACTTAATCAAAACAGTTGGGAAGTGATGCGGAAACAACGTTCCGTGTTTATTGCCGTCCCCCAAAAAGCTAACGGTCAAATCTTGGGAGACGACAATCCCAATACGCTGGAAAGTGATTTATTATTCGAGCGCTTGCGACAACTGCGGAAAAAAATTGCCGATAGTCAAGGGGTTCCTCCCTACGTTATTTTTCATGATTCTAGTCTGCGTTTGATGGCTCAATCAAAACCCCGGAGTTTAGGGGAGTTTCGTCAAATTTCTGGAGTAGTACAAAGCAAAGTGCAGCAGTATGGTGATATATTTATAGCGGCAATTAATGATTTTTGTCAGGATAGTCTTCCCTCTACTCAATTCCTCACTCTCCAATACTATCAAGATGGTTTGAATGCGGAAGAAATCGCTCGCAAAAGAAGCTTAAAAGTCTCAACCATCTATGAACATTTAGCTAAATTGCTGGAAGCGGGTTACGAAATTGATATTAATCAGTTAGTCTCTAAAAATAAACAGGAATATATTCGTTTAGCGATTAAAAAAGTGGGTGATCAATCCCTGAAAACTCTCAAAGAAAATCTGGGAGATAATTATAGTTATGAGGAAATTAAATTAGTTGTTGCTTGGCAAAGACGACCCCGGCAATAAGGCCAGAGCAACTCTTTTGATGCAACCCTCCACTTTAAAAGCTATAATAGATAATCAGTTTTTAATAACCGGATTTAGTATTACAACCAGTGGGTTAATCCGCTCAAAAATTGCTTTTTTTCGGGGTTGAAACATTTTAAACCCCGATTTTTATCATCCGGGAAAAATAACTTCTAGGGGAGCGGGAATCATCTCGCTACGAAAGTCAAGAATCTGAACTAGGATTAAATAGGCAACGGCGATTAAAATCGAAATCGCTCCCGTGATAATGGCGATAATTTTAGCAGAATTCATATAATTAACCGATAATTTCCTCAGATTATTGATCTATTGCCGCAAAAGCTACCGAAATTTATTCTCATCTAGGATTGCGAGCCTAAACAATTGAAACTGAAGATAAGTAGGGAGGCAAAATTATTTGTAGGATGGGTTAGCGGTAGCATAACATAATCAGGCGTTGGGTTTCATGCTTCAACCCAACCTACGTTCATCTTATATTTAATTCCACCCACCCACTTATCTTACAGCACAATTCTCCCGGACAGTTGAGGGAAGGGAGTGCATCTCAGTTTTGTAAGTAGTCGTGGAAAATTAATTTCCTAGTCGAGACTCCGAGACAGGAGACTCCGAGACGGGAGACTCCGAGACGGGAGACTCCGAGACGGGAGACGGGATACAGCTATTAGGGATCGGATTTGAGTTTTCAGTTCACTGTTTACTGATCACAGCAGAAGTCTGACGGAGTAGTGGCTTAGATGTGTAATTAATTGTGCTTAGATACTTAGAAATATCCATAACACATTTTGAGCGCAAGCATTGCGCCCCTACCATAAACCCTATCTAAAGCTGTCCCTTGAAAATTTGACAGGAGATAGTTCTTGTGGTTCAATACATAGATTAAAATCTATGGTCAAGCTTTGAATTATTTTTTATTTGAATCTAGGCAACCAGCAAAACCCTTGCTATAATCGACAATATATGGTAATAGACCAATTCCATCCGCTGCATCCGCATCGGCATCCCCAAAGTTGATCAACCTCGCTTTGTTTTAAGGTAGGCTAAGGCCTGCCTTACTTTTTATCGGTGATCAGCAACCAGTAAGCAGAAAATTGCCATTTAATACCGATCACCGCTCAGACTCGGAAAACTCAAATCGGATCACTGGTGACTGATAACTGATCTGATCCCCTAGCGTGATAAGCTGAGTATTGGCTAATTTTACAAAAAATTAAGACTTTCCCCTTGTGGGAGTTATCAGCTAAAACCCAGAGTAGACATAAACAATGGTAGCGACAACAGAAACTAACGTTGGTAAAATCGTCCAGATCATCGGTCCGGTCATCGATGCCGAATTTCCCAGTGGCAACCTGCCCCGTATTTATAATGCCTTAACCGTAAAAGGAACTAACTCCGCCGGTCAAAATTTATCCGTTACTTGTGAAGTACAACAGTTACTCGGTGACAACCAAGTGCGGGCCGTTGCCATGAGTACCACCGATGGTTTAGTGCGCGGTATGGATATCGTGGACACTGGCGCGGCGATTAGCGTTCCCGTGGGTAAATGCACCCTCGGTCGGATTTTTAACGTTCTTGGTGAACCCGTGGACGAAAAAGGACCGGTTAACGTCACCGAAACCTCTCCTATTCACCGTCCCGCTCCCAAATTAGTCGATCTTGAAGTAACACCGACGGTTTTTGAAACCGGTATCAAGGTGATTGACCTGCTCACCCCCTACCGTCAAGGGGGCAAAATCGGCCTCTTTGGGGGTGCTGGTGTGGGCAAAACCGTCATTATGATGGAATTAATCAACAATATCGCCATTCAACACGGGGGTGTCTCGGTTTTTGGCGGTGTGGGTGAAAGAACCCGCGAAGGAAACGACCTCTACAACGAGATGATCGAATCGAAGGTAATCAACGCTGATAACCCCGAAGAATCGAAAATCGCCCTCGTTTACGGTCAGATGAACGAACCCCCCGGAGCGAGAATGCGCGTCGGTCTCTCCGCTTTGACCATGGCCGAATACTTCCGCGATGTCAACAAGCAAGACGTACTCTTATTTATTGATAATATCTTCCGTTTCGTGCAAGCCGGTTCGGAAGTATCGGCGCTCCTCGGTCGGATGCCTTCTGCGGTAGGATACCAACCCACCCTCGGCACTGACGTAGGCGACCTGCAAGAGCGGATTACCTCCACCAAAGAGGGATCGATCACTTCCATCCAAGCGGTCTATGTACCCGCGGATGACTTGACTGACCCCGCTCCCGCTACTACCTTCGCTCACTTGGACGGAACAACAGTACTATCCCGGGGTCTGGCTTCCAAAGGTATCTATCCGGCGGTAGATCCCCTCGGTTCCACCAGCACCATGCTCCAAGCTGATATCGTCGGTGATGAACACTACGGCACCGCTCGCGCCGTCCAATCTACCCTGCAACGCTATAAAGAGTTACAGGACATCATCGCTATTCTCGGTTTAGACGAATTATCGGAAGAAGATCGTCTCACCGTTGACCGCGCTCGCAAAATTGAGCGTTTCCTCTCGCAACCTTTCTTCGTGGCGGAAGTTTTCACCGGTTCCCCGGGTAAATACGTTACCCTCGCTGATACGATCAAAGGCTTCCAGATGATCCTCAAAGGTGAACTCGATAGCTTACCCGAACAAGCGTTCTATATGGTCGGCAGTATCGATGAAGCGATCGCTAAAGGCGCAAAACTCAAAAAAGGCTAATTAAAAGTCAGTAGTAACCGCTAAACGCGGTTACTAAACCCAGAAATCTGCCAAAATTATCGTTATTATCACCAATGAGCATTACAGTACGGGTTATTACACCCGATCGCATTGTCTGGGATAACGTGGCCGAAGAAGTAATCCTACCCAGTTCCACGGGACAATTAGGTATTCTTAGCGGTCACGCTCCTTTATTAACTGCCCTGAATATTGGCGTAATGCGAATTCGACCGGGGAAAGACTGGGAAAATATCGCGGTTTTGGGCGGTTTTGCCGAAGTCGAAAATAATGAGATCAAAGTCCTCGTTAATGGGGCGGAATTAGGCTCAAAAATCGATAAAGAAAAAGCTCGCGCCGAATACGAACAGGCCCAAACCCGTCTCGATGAAGTCAGTAAAGGGGATGACCGTCGCAAAACTATCCAAGCGCAACAATCATGGCGCAAAGCACGCGCTAGATACCAGGCCGCAGGCGGTTTAGTATCGGTTTAAACCAAGCCAAATCACATTAAATTAAAGCAAAATCGGGCGGGTTTATATAAACCTACCCGATTCTTTTTCAGTGATCAGTGATCAGTTATCAGTGATCAGTTATCAGTAGGTTGGGTTGAAGCATGAAACCCAACGCCCGATTATGTTACGCTACCGCTAACCCATCCTACAAATAATTGTTCCTCCCTACTTATTGAGAAGTTGCTGTTCTCCTACTGCTCGGTGATCACTGAAAAAGTTTCCTGTTTTCCGTTGCCTAAAACTGGAGATTTTGTCGCTCCCCATTAAGATAACTGCTATAAATTAATTGCTACCACTAAAAACAACTTCGGGGAATTTTAACTGTGCATCGGCCATGGGGATTTGTCGGCCTTGATTGCGTAACTCTTGCCAAAAATTAATTACTTCTGTGGCTTTGTTGAGAACATCAACGCGATCGGACTCATCAATCCAGTGTTTTGCTTCTAACTCCTCTTGCAGTTGTTGCCAAGCATCATTGCGCGGCCAGAAAAAATAAGCGGTGAGGGGGCTAGTTCCTTTGCCGACCACCTGATCCACAGCGATCGCTACGTTCTGATCTAACCACAATACTTTTAAAATAAACTTTGATTCGGAACTGACTGTCATTGTTAATCGTTAATCGTACAATTCTCGATCATATCATCTTTTGACTCAATTTTCCGCAGTCAGTTTTTAACTATTTTTTCCGATTTTTTCGCTAATAACCGCTATGATTCCAGAAACAGACTCTTTACCCTGTAAACAAATCGGTGTGGCCGTAATTAGAGATGATCGAGATTTAATTTTAATCGATCGCCGTCTAGCCAAGGGACTCTTGGGCGGTTTTTGGGAATTCCCCGGTGGCAAAATCGAAGGCAATGAAACGGTACAGGAATGTATTAAACGGGAGGTATTAGAAGAAATTGGCATTGAAATCGCAGTGGATAGTCATTTAATCACCATCGATCACACCTATAGTCATTTTCGGGTTAATCTACAAGTATATAACTGTCGTTATCTCAGCGGCCAAGCAAGAGCGATCGAATGTGAAGAAATCCGCTGGGTAACTATCGAGGAACTAGATAATTACACTTTCCCCGCGGCCAATCAAGAGATTATCAGAGCCTTAAAAGACATGGTAAACTCGAAATGATTGCTGCTAATCGTCGAGTAATTATGCTTAATCCTTCTATTCGTCAAGAACCCCGCTATGAACCGGCCGCGGTTATTCCCCTAAAAAAAGACGCTTCCATTGTCGAGTGGTTAGAAAAAAATAATCGCATGATTCCCCGGGATAAAATCGCCGAACCAGATCTCACTCTCGAAGAAGATGTGGAACTATCTGAACTCATGGATGTCGATGATATCGGTTATGATGACGACGAAGACGAATTAGTCTTAGATGAAGATTAATCCCGTCTTCTTTGGCAAATTTTACCCTTATCTGGCGCTTTAGTCGTGAACGCTAACATTTTTTCCGCCCCTATCTTTAAAAAACCCACTGGAACCCATCTCCTGATTCTACTAACGGGATTACTATTTCTGTTAGTAGTTTTTTTTCAGTCCACTAATTCCCTGTTACTCCCCCTGATGGCCACAACGCTAATTAGTGCTGGTCTTGGTTGTCAAGTAGTACCGATGCTGCGGCGCTTGAAAATGGGTCAGATTATGCGCGAAGATGGTCCCCAGGCTCATTTAAAGAAAGCAGGAACCCCAACCATGGGAGGCAGCTTTTTTGTGCCAGTAGCCCTTATTTTCGCTTTAATCTGGTCTAAATTTACTCCTAATGTGGTGGCGGTTGCTTTGCTGACTTTTGCTTACATGGGTATCGGTTGGTTAGATGATTGGCAAATTTTGCGTTATAAGTCGAATAAGGGCCTATCTCCCCGGATGAAGTTAATTTTACAGATAACCGGGGCGGTGCTTTTTTGTCTCTGGATGTCCTTCAATCAGGTGAGTACCGATATCGGCCTTTGGGGTCGATTAGTGATTCCTTTGGGCTTTTTCTTCTGGATTTTGGCGGGATTTGTCCTTGTGGCTGAAAGTAACGCCACTAATCTCACCGATGGGGTGGATGGATTAGCGGGGGGAACAGGTGCGATCGCATTTTTGGGTTTAGCCATTATTATCGCTCCTAGTCATCCAGATTTGGCGATTTTCTGCACTTGTTTTGCTGGTGCTTGTCTAGGCTTCATTTTTCATAACCGCAACCCCGCTAAAGTGTTCATGGGTGATACGGGTTCCCTCGCTTTGGGAGGTGCTTTAGCTGCAGTGGGTTTAATTACTGGACATCTCTGGGGATTATTTTTAATTAGTGGTCTGTTCTTTCTGGAATCTCTTTCGGTAATCGCTCAGGTTATCTATTATAAAGCCACAAAAGGACCCGATGGCAAGGGCAAAAGATTATTAAAAATGGCTCCTTTTCATCATCATTTAGAATTAAGTGGTTGGACGGAAAACAAGATTGTGGGAGCTTTTTATCTGGTTAATGCGCTTTTAGTTGTCTTGGCTATTTGGAGCAGTTAATTAAGCGCTAAAGGAAAGACCACAACCGCAGGTATTTTGGGTGTTGGCATTGGTAAAACGGAAACCACCACCCATGAGATCTTCTGAATAGTCTAATTTTAAAATTTGTAGGTAGCGATCGCTGTCAGGATCGACTACAATATTAATACCCTGACTTTGATAAAAGCGATCGTTTTCTGCCACAATAGGGGTTAATTCGAGATGATAGTGAAGTCCCGAACAACCACCATTTTTTACTGCCAAACGCAGATAGGAACCAGTCAGACGACGGCTTTGACTCCAACGTTCAATTTCTCTAGCGGCGGCGGGACTTAATTCGATCATTGTTTTTGAGACTATTGTAATAATAATATCAAGTTCTTGTGAAGTTATACCACAGTTGTTGTCAAACTTTATGTTAAGTAGCTGGTTATAATTAAATTAAAAATGGATTTTAGGTTCGATCCCCCCTTAGTCCCCCCTTGATAAGGGGGGTGCCGATCCCCCCTTAGTCCCCCCTTGATAAGGGGGGTGCCGATCCCCCCTGCCCCCCTTGATAAGGGGGGTGCCGATAGGCGGGGGGATCCCCCTTGATAAGGGG
>NZ_JADBVE010000081.1:0-5035 GCF_020245285.1 Microcystis sp. M31BS1 | reverse complement strand
GAACCCTTATGTAGAAAAGCATTTGGCCATTTTTGTCAATTGTTTTTGATCTAGAGCGAACTAATCAATTAAATCTCTTACCAGATAAGGATTTAGTCGATTTATGCCCCCATATCGAATCATACCAAGTAACGAAGAACCATTAAATCTAAGAGTTGAGATTGTTCGTCAATTTATTGCCAATCAGAACAATTAAAACTTTTTGGCTACCAATGCGATGATCATCAATTCCCTTATCAAGGTTTATTTTTGCAAAATTTCTCTCTTTTTATTTATTTCAGGCTCAGGTAAAGATTCTCCTAATTTCTGATAAAGTTCCATCAGAGATTCTAGGACTTCTTCAGCATTTTTCACTGATTCAGCATAAGTATTACCATGAGTTCGCCATTTTTGACCTGGAAAGTCGGGTAAGCCAACTAGATAACAATTGTCTTCATCAGATCACTGAATCACTATTCTATATTTAAGTTTTTGGCTCTTCTAGATTCTGTGTGATAAGTTTAACTTACATAGGATCGATCAATCTTTGTGTCCTTTGTGTCTGGAGTGGTTCGTTCCACTCACTGCCCCAAGACTCTATCTTAGAATACATTTTACCCACCAAACCGGGGAGAGCCATTTTTTTTGGCATCAGTCAAGATTTGATCGATCAGGTAATTTGCTGGGGGGTGTGACAAGTCTTGTATAATCTGTTAAAATTATAAGATGCTAAAAAGTCAGCGCTATAATACTCCATCAGGATGATATCACGGTAATTAGGAGAAGCAATGAACACTATCCAACTGACACCAGAAATAGAAAATTTGATTGCTCAACAAATGAAAACAGGCAAATATCAAGATGATTTAGCCGTTATTCAAGAGGGATTGCGTTTATTGGCAGAAAGAGACAGAATTTACCGAGGAAGATTTGAGGAATTGAAACGGGAAGTTATGATTGGCGTTGAGGAATTAAGACGACAGGAAGGAATTAATGGCGAAGAGGTTTTTTCAGAATTAGAAGAGGATTTACAACAAATAGAGGCTCAAGTTTTCCCAATGAGTCATGAATAATGTCAAAGATTATTTTCTCACCCTCAGCTAGATTGGATTTAAAGCAAGTTAATAGTTACTTGGCTGGGAAAAATCCGCAAGCTGCTAGAATTTTAAAAGAAAAAATCCAACAGGCTTGTAAAAAATTAGCTAAATTCCCCAATCTGGGACGTAGGCGCGATGAGTTAATCCCTAGATTACGAAGTTTTCCAGTAGAAGATTATCTAATCTTTTATTTCCCTCTTGAAAACGGAATTGAAATCGCAAGAGTAGTTAGTGGATATAGAGATTTAGATGCTATGTTTGATCTTGATTAAAAAAGCGATCGCATCAATCTAAGGGTATCATTCTTCCCTGCTTCCCAGTAGCATCGGCTGGGGGTTTGCTTCGGGAAATTTAAGCTGATCTAAACTTAACAAAAACTCAACAAAAACTTCACAAAAACTTCACAAAAAACTATTGACAAGAAGATGTCAAGGCTGGTTAATTAAATTAATTAACATCATTGGAGGATTTACCCCATGAAAACCAAAAAACTGACACCCCGCAATGCTGCTCCTGTGCAACGGAAAAATACCGCTACCGTCTCTCGCGATGGTAATGCGATCATTCAACTTGATTGGGGAACTTTTTGTGTGCAAGAGGATGGGGAGGGAAATTGTAAAGAGTGGTACGAACTGCCGTTTGCGGGAGACGACGCAGAGTAATCTGCCCGATTCTAGCACGAACCTCACTGAAGAAGCGGGGGAGTAGGGGAGAGGGGAGAGGGGGAGTACAGGTTTTTGCTCTTCTCAGTCTCCCTTTTCCTAAGCTTACGATTGCTATAAGACTTAGATTCAGCCAATGGTAATGCGATCCTGCGGCTGATTAGTAACTAGATAAAATTTCATTGACTCGCTCAGTAAAATATGGCAACCTCATTAGAAAGTAGCAAAAAAAACTACTATATCAGCACACACAAGCAAGCTTTTGATGTCGAGAATTTTTACCCACTGGAGATTTGGGAAAAATTTGTCGAAAAAATCGAGAAAACCTCAGAAAAATGTTTTCTTGAGTCTTCTTGTAAAATAGACCAAGGCCAATTTTATGCGGCTCGCTTTGGCATTGGTTTTGACCTCCAAAATCTCCAACAACTTAACGCGGTATATAATTTTTGTCAGGAAGTGGAATCGCGGGTGGGTGTGCGAGTAGATTATTCTTTAATTAAGCAATTTTTAGGCGACGACTTTGATTTCAGTAAGATGACAGAATTTCTAATAGGAGTTGATGCGCGACGAGAATTAGCTGAATCAAAATTAAAGATTGCGCTAACGATTAATGACTATCCAGAAAAGCTAAAAACCGCGATATATCTTAACGGTGGGTTAGACGAAACTATTGAAAAATTAATTGTGAGTAATAGCTTACATTTGGGTTTTGATTTAAGCCTAAATGGTATCAGCGAGATTGAACTTTATCCTTATATTGGGAAACAGGATTTTCAACGAATTGATATTCAGCAAAGGTTAGCAACTGTGTTATCACCCCAAGCGTTGCGACCTTTGGCAGCTTGCCGTCGCATTTGTGTGGGTTTATCTAAAGGTAATACCGAGAAAATTCTGTACTATTATTTGGAAGATATAAAAGATTTTCTCAATTACTTTACTCCTAATGATACAGCCCGTCGAGTTCACGCATATTACCAAAAACAACCCATTAGTGAAATGTGTGTTGCTGCACCAGAAAGTCAATTTATTGCGGAGAAAATTGAAAAAATGAATTTGTATTATCTATTTTAATCAATCATTTGCAAATGCAAAGTTTACCAGTAGCATCGGGTAGTGTTGTTTTATTCGGAAAATTTAAGCTGATCTAAGCTTGACAGATGGTAATGCGATCGCCCATTCGGGAAATTTAAACAGAAAAACTGAATAAAACTATTGACTCGGCAGAAAAAAGGTGGTACGACTGAACTCAACAACAATAATGGAGGATTTACCCCATGAAAGCCAAAAAATTGACACCCCGCAATGCTGCTCCTGTGCAACGGGAAAATACCGCTACCGTCTCTCGTGATGGCAATGCGATCGCCCCCCTTGGTTATAAATATCAAGATTGGATACCTTTTGCGGGAGACGACGCAGAGTAATCCCCCTGATTCTAGCACGAACCTCAAAAAATGTCAAAAGTCTTTTTCTCCTTGCCAGGGCGCACGGTTTGCCTCAATCAATTGACGTATAACCCTAGTTAATTCAGGGCTTTCGGATACCTGGAACCCGGGGAGAAGTAAGGGTAAGTGCTAGAAGATTTAGTCAATGCTACTTAAAAAGTCGGGGATTATCTTTGACTTCTCTTGGTCAAAAATTAGAGTTTTCAATAAGTCCCCGATCAATGTTCTTAACAGTAATTCGCTTGTTTTAAGAGCGATTTAGTCTTTGTTGACTGTGCTTTTTTTGTTGCTAAATTGTTACAAAACTAAATAAAAAAAGCCTTGACAATTGAGTTACTTTAAGTAAACATAAGACTAACCTAATGTTGTTAAGTAGTCATGCAAAATTAATTACCTGCCCGATCGAGCTAAAACCCTTACGGGGCAATGATCGTCATGTGTAAATAATTTTGCCTAGGTACTTAAGACTTAGGAAAAAACCATACAAACAAGAGGTCATTCACTATGGAAACCAAAAAACTGACACCCCGCAATGCTGCTCCTGTCCAACGGGAAAATACCGCTACCGTCTCTCGTGATGGCAATGCGATCGCTCCCATGGCTCTGAGGGGGCCGCTGGCCGACCTCAGTCCTTTTGCAGGCGACGATGCGGAGTAATCCCCCCGATTCTAGCACGAACCTCAAAAAATGTCAAAAGTCTTTTTCTCCTTGCCAGGGCGCACGGTTTGCCTCAATGAATTGACGTATAACCCTAGTTAATTCAGGGCTTTCGGATACCTGGCACGGGGGTTGAACAAGACGAGACTTAGATTTTTTGGGGTTGGTGGTAGAGCCTTTTTCTGATAGATGAACCCCAGCCAACAGCTTACTACCCCAATGGCATCGGGTTGGGGTCTTCTTCTCCTTGGGTTTGTATTTCTGGCAAAAGCCTTTGTACTTTCTGGCACATTCTTCTAAGCTGTCACCCAGTTTAAGAAAAGCAGGAGGCTCTTCTCGACTTTGTGTGATAATTTTTGCTTATGGAACCCTGAAGTGCTTATTGGGCAAAACTTTTAGGACTATTTTGCGGATATTCTATCGGTATAGACCTCGTTTCCACACAGAAACCAGAAGAGCCAGCAGGATGCCATTGAGTTAATCCATCATCGGTTAAACGTTCATAACTACCGTAGTTACTGAAATCGTAGAAGAAACCAGAACGCATTTTGGCGGCTTTCGGGTTGCCGTGAATGTAACGTAAGGTATTTAACGCCCTTTCTCTATCTGAAGGAGGGAAACCATCGCAAAAATACCGCTTTTCCCAAAAGTGTCCTGTGCGATCCCCCCTAGCCCCCCTTGATAAGGGGGGAAGCCGAAGGCGGGGGATCACATCGCCTTGTACCAGTTGAGAAAGTGCATAATTTTGGGTAAATCTTCTGGTTGGGCAGGTTCGATCAGATAATGGACATGATTAGACATGATACAGAGAGCATAAAGCTTAAACTGGTGTTTTTCTAAAGCCTTCTTGATGGCATAAAGAAATACCTCCAGGCATTCCCGCTTGGATAGTTTGAACTCTCGGTTATTGCAGCGTGTGGTGACGTGGTAGGAATAACCAGCTTGAAGATTTCGAGGTTTTCTTGACATATTCTTAAGCGAAATTTGAAATTTATGATAGTTGCTAAAACTACAAAACTGCTAATGGAGACCATCAATAATGCAAAGTATTCACGCCTTAAAACAACTCTATGAGCTTGATGACTCTCAATGGCTAGGAGAAACCATTAGCTTGCTTAGAAATCATCAATTTCAACAGCTAGACTTAGAACATTTAATCGAGGAATTAGAGGATTTGGGCAAAGAAAAGAAAAATGCG
>NZ_JADBVE010000080.1:0-4784 GCF_020245285.1 Microcystis sp. M31BS1 | reverse complement strand
AGTTCACTGATGGCTTTAAAGCAGGAGAATTTGATTTATGGTGTAGTCAAAAGACCTTAGTTTATTATTCAGAGCAACAGATTAGACGGGTAAGAGTTGTTAGACGTGCTGACGGTTATTATTGCCAGTTTCTGATTGACGTAGAACGGCAAGAATACCATAAACCGACGGGACAAATAACAGGAATTGACTTAGGGTTAAAGGAATTTTATACCGATGCCCAAGGTAATACTGTAGAGAATCCACGTTATTTAAGAAAGTCAGAAAAACGACTTCAAAAAGCACAAAGGAGATTATCAAAACAATTTCGCAAAGGAAAGAAACAGTCTAACAACTATCACAAGCAACGGATAAAAGTAGCTAGGCTTCATCTTAAAGTATCAAGACAACGTAAAGACAAAGCAATTAAAGACGCTTTGGCGTTAGTCCAGTCTAATGATCTGGTAGTCTATGAAGCTTTAAAGGTAAGAAACTTAGTCAAAAACCGTAAGCTGGCCCAGTCGATTTCTGATGCTTCTTGGTATCAATTCACTCAATGGTTGAATTATTTTGCCAAGATTTATCGGATTGTTTGTGTTGCTGTGCCGCCGCATTTCACTTCTCAAGATTGTTCAGTTTGTGGGACGAGAGTGCAAAAAACATTAAGCACTAGAACTCATCAATGTCCTAACTGTAAAACAGTCTTAGATAGGGATCATAATGCAGCAATAAATATTCTTAAAAAAGGGTTACAATATTTGGGAAATTATCTCAACGGTACTGTTGGGCAAACAGAAACCGACCCAAACGCCTTGGGAGAGTCCGGCCTCTGGATTCTTAATGGAGACATTGAGAATCTAAGCTGTCTCGTTGAACAAGGAATTTCTAACAGCAATGTGGAAAGAATCCCCCGTCACAGCGTAGCTTGACGGTGGGAGTATGTCAAATCACCCTATACTTGGAGGAATCCATCATGTCCGTTCGTCTATACGTTGGTAATTTACCCAAAGAATCCGTCGAGCGCGAAAAATTACAGGCACTTTTTGCCGATGAAGGGGATACGATCACCACTAAAGTCATCAAAGACCGCAAAACTGGCAAATGTCGCGGTTTTGCCTTCGTTACCGTCCCTAGCGATGAACTAGCTGACCAGTTTATCGAAAAATACAACGGTCAATCCTTCATGGAAAACCCGATCAAAATCGAGAAAGCTCTCCCCCGCAGCAAGGGAGGTAAAGAAGAAGGAGAAGAAGCAGAAGGGCCGGAGGCCAGCGTAGAAACCCCGGAAAAAGTCGAAAGACCGACTCCGAAACCGACGACGGCAGCACCGCGCAAATCCAGTAGTGGTGGCGGCGGCGGCAAAAAACGCAAGGCTGAACGGGGTAGCAGCAGTACCCCGAAAGTTACCGGCGATGGTGACGCTTTACAGCCAGATCCCCGTTGGGCCAATGAATTGGCTAAACTCAAGGAAATGTTAGCAGCTCAGGCCACTAATCCCTAATTCCATTGACAAGAGGGCAAGGGATAGCCGATAACTAAGAGGTTCAAAACATCGCTTTTAGGAATGTGCATCATGACAGCAATCGATCCGGTCATTATCATGAAACAGGAGGTCGGTAAGGCCGCCGCTAATCTAGTTCAATCTAATTCAGTCGTGGGATTGGGAACTGGTTCAACGACGGCCTATGCGATCGAATATCTGGGCGCTAGACTGCAAAGCGGGGAAATCAGCAATATTGTCGGGGTTCCTACTTCTTTTCAAGCGCAAGTTTTGGCGAGGAAGTACGGAATTCCCCTCACTACCCTCGATGTCATCGTGAAGATGGATATCGCTATCGATGGGGCCGATGAGGTGGATCCCCAGAAAAACCTGATTAAAGGCGGCGGTGCTGCCCATACTCAGGAGAAAATTGTCGATAGTCTCGCCGATATTTTCGTCGTGGTAGTGGATGGCAATAAGCTGGTGGATAAGTTGGGATCGACTTTTCTTTTGCCTGTGGAAGTGTTACCCATGGCCATGACTCCGGTGATGCTGAAATTAGAGGCCCTCGGTGGTAAACCTTCCCTGCGCATGGGAGTGAAAAAAGCCGGCCCCGTGGTGACAGATCAAGGCAATTTAGTTATCGATGTTAAATTTGATAGTATCGATGATCCGGCTGATTTGGAAAGAACTATTAATAATATGCCGGGGGTTTTAGAAAATGGTTTATTTGTCGGGGTTGCTGATCTGATTCTCGTCGGTGAAATTATTGACGGTAAGCCGGTAGTGCGCGAAATTAAGTAGGCTTAATTATTCTTAAGCTAATAAGTAGTCATGCAAAATTAATTACCTGCCCGATCGAGCTAAAACCCTTACGGGGCAATGATCGTCATGTGTAAATAATTTTGCCTAACTACTTAATAAAACAGGCCTACAGCCTGTTTTATTAAGTAGTTAGGTGTTAAAAACTGTCAGATACCCCCCTTATTAAGGGGGGATTAAGGGGGGATCGAATTATGGGTGTGTACAGACAAAGAGCAAAACAAAGAGATGACTATAGGCTAATAAAAAATATGTCCCTTTTTGACAGAAAATATCTGGGAAGATTGCAACCAGCGAGACTCAAAAGAACTGAGATGAGTGGTGGTAATTAAAGTTTGAAAACGGTCTTCGATCGCATCTAATAATTGATTTTGTCGTTCGATATCTAATTCGGCTAAAACATCATCGAGGAGTAGTAGGGGAGGTTCTCCGATAATCTGCTCTAGTAACTGTAATTCCGCTAATTTCAAGGCTAAAACTAAGGTTCTTTGTTGTCCTTGGGAACCGTAGGATTTAGCGGGGTTTTGGTTAATTAAAAAATCCACTTCATCCCGGTGGGGACCGACTACCGATGTCCCTAGCTGTTTCTCGGCCAAACGACGGGTTTCAATCTTATCTAAAAAAGCCCTTTGTACCCCATTGACATCATCTTCTACCCAAGGCACATTGGGAATATATTGTAATTCTAGATATTCAGTTTTTCCGCTAATACTTTCGTGCCATTTTTGGGCTAAAGGAATTAATCTTTGCAGGACTCGCGCCCTTCTTCTCGTTACTCTTGAACCTGTTTCTGCTAGTTGTAAATCCCAGAGTTTTAGTTGGGATAAATCCGCATAAACTTTTCCCTCTAATTCCTGTTTACGAATCTCTTTTAAGAGAGCATTTCTTTGGCGTAAAACCTGATTATATTGCTGTAAAATATGAACGTATAGGGGTTCTAATTGAATTAATAAAGTATCTAACCAATCTCGGCGAGCTTCTGGACCACCGCGCACTAAATCCAGATCGAGACTAGAAAATTGTACCGCATTAATCACGCCCAAAAAATCGAGATGACGGCGCAGGGGTTGACGATCACGGATCACGGTGCGACGACCAGAAGAACGGAGAATTAAACTTAATTCTGATGCGCCATAAAGACGATTAACCCTAGCAAAAATTCTCGCCTCCGAGTCCGATTCTAGCACCAGATCCCGATCCTTGCTGACTCGATGACTCTTGAGAGTGGACAAAAGTTCGATCGCTTCTAGTAAATTGGATTTTCCCTGAGCATTATTGCCCAATAATATTGTTTTTTTGGACTCGAATTTTAGCAACTGTTCGGCATAATTTCTAAAACTGTGAAGGTGCAGGTGTTCGAGATACATTGCAAGTTGGGGGTTAAGTGTTGGGGGTGGGGGAGTGGGAAGTATTCTCAGTGAACAGTAAACAGTAAACAGTAATCAGTGAACTGAACACTCACATCTGATAACTGATAACTGATCACTGATCACTGATAATGGCAGCGGTTGAGGGTTAAGTGAATTTGCTATAATTCCCCTTGACAATCAATATTCTATAGTAGCTTTTACCTTGAAAATTCCTTTTTTGCCTTTAAAACAGATTGAAAGTCTGTATAAGCTGGCTTTGATTGCTATACTCACTTTTGATGCTTCTGTCTCTCTCGCAGGACAATTTCCCGATGGCAGAATATTTTTTGAGAGTTCTCCCACTCTGGTTAATTTCTCCGCTACTTTCCAATCCGTGCGTGCTTGGGGAGCAAAATACTATCTTACCATCGCTCTACCGCCGTCTCTCGGGGCGCCCTTGGGCAAAGTAACCATACAACAGCAGCCCAATATTCAAACTATTGCTTTTCTTCTCGATCAAACCTTTGCTTTTCTTGGCGATCGCAATCAGCGAGGCGAAAAATTAACCCTAAAATCCACTACTTTTGACCCCAATACTCAGACGATTACGGTCATTTTTGATCCTCCTGTCCCCCCCGGTAATACCGTTTCCATCGGTCTGAAACCATTACAAAATCCCGATTATGGTGGTGTCTATCAGTTTGGAATTACTGCCTATCCTCCCGGGGAGAATTCCCTCGGATTATATCTAGGGGCCGGACGCTTAACAATTTACGATGCTGGCGATCGCTGGTAGTCCGTTCCACGTCTAAAAACAGTGAGCAGTAATCAGTGACCAGTAATCAGTGAGCAGTAAAAAGACAGTAGGAAACCTCTATTTAATACTGCACACTTAAAAACTCATATCTGATAACTGTTAACTTACCCACTGATAACTGATCACTGATCAATAGGAATAGGTGCAGCCTTAAGCCGAAAACTGTAACCTCTAAATTATCATCGGCAAAAGTTCCCGGCTCTTCGTTACTTGTTATGGTTCGATAGGGGGGCATAAATCGACTAAATCCTTATCTGGCAAGAGACTTAATTGATTAGTTCGCTCTAGATAAAAAACAATTGACAAAAATCGCTAAATGCCTTTCTCTATAAGGGTT
>NZ_JADBVE010000008.1:0-4127 GCF_020245285.1 Microcystis sp. M31BS1 | reverse complement strand
TTCAGCAAACCCTAATTAGGGGTCTCAATATCCCCCTAACGGCCACCGAGAAAACCTTCACCAGATAAGTATTTTTACTCAAGTCTCTGGAGGGGGACAGCTTATGTGACAGTTGAGGGTGCGGAATGTGGGGTTCTATTACCCTAGTTGCTGATTTACTAAAAGGTTTGTCGATTCACCTTCATCGTTGGAGTTCTTTCCCTCCCACCCCCGTTGATGCTTTTTACTACTCCCCTTCCTCTTAGTTGTAAAATACCTACACCTGTCAGACCCCACACCCTGCCCCCACCAACAAACTTTTTCAGCATACTCTACCTATATCTGCAAGTCCCCTGGGGTTTCCATCCGATCGAGGATCACCCTGAGCGTTCATCCGATCGAGTGATTTTGCGGAAAAGTGTTAAAAAAGATTGCTGTTTGTAAAGACAACTGTTACCGTGGGTTCAAGAGTGCGCTTTGAAGGAGGAAAAATCCCATGCACCCTAACCTATCCATCTATCCCTCGATTGCTTCACTACTTATGTAGGGCATAGATGCACAAATCAAAGATTTCAGAAGCAAAACCAATAAATTCCCGTACTGTTGCTTAAAACAGGAGTTTGATCATGAAATTACAGGGAAAAACAGCCCTAGTCACGGGGGCATCCCGGGGCATTGGACGAGCGATCGCCTTAGAATTAGCCCGACAAGGTTTAAGCAGAATTGTGATTGTTGCCAGAGATCAAGAGCGATTAGAAAAACTAGCCAAAGAAATTGAGTCCCTAGGGGTCATTGCCACACCTTTAGCCCTAGATTTAACCGAAAATGACCTTGTTAGTCCTTCAATTATCCGGGTTTGGCAAGAATGCCGTGGCATCGATATCCTCGTTAACTGTGCCGGTATTGCCCATCAAACCCCCTTTCTACGCTCGCAATTCTCGCAAGTGCAAGCAGAAATATCTTTAAATCTGATGGCCATGTACACGGTTACTCGCTTAATTGCCCGCCGGATGGCAATTCGGGGGCAGGGAACCATCGTCAATGTTTCCAGCATGATGGGTAAAATTGCCGCTCCTAGCTTCGCTACCTACTCGGCTACCAAATTTGCCATTTTGGGTTTTAGTCAAGCTCTCAGGTCGGAATTACGGGAACATAACATCAAAGTTGTCACCCTCTTACCCTCTTTAACCGATACGGATATGGTGCGAGAATTGCAGTTATTTCGATGGTTAAAACCGATGAGCGCCGAAGAAGTCGCCCAAACCCTAATTACCGGGTTAAATAGGGAAAAAACGGAAATTGTCGTCGGTTGGCAAAGTCATCTAGCTCTTTGGTGTCAAAAATTGGCCCCGAAACTGCTCGAGAAAATTGTCGATTTAGCCTCTCCCTTACGCCAAGGCAAAGGAAAGCGAGGATGGCGAGAAGTGTTTAACTAGGGTTTAATTAAATCCATCAGGGTGAGCATAGCTCACCCTAATCACCTTAACTAACAGGCAATTAAACGGCTGTCAGGGTTTTTTCTAGAAGTTGTCGGGGAGCTTGAACCAAACCACGACAGTGGATTTCCGCAGAATTATTGGGACTTTCAATCAGTTTAACTTTATCTAATTCGGCTCCTAATTGGCGGATCCGTTCCCCTAATAGTTGAGCGATATGTAAGGCAATATTTTCCGCAGTGGGAACCACTTCGGCAAAGTAGGGAATATCCTTATTTAAAAAAGCATGATCGAAGGGTTCTACTACCAATTCATCGATCGCTTTTTGTAAATCCCCTAGATCTACAATCATACCGGTGCGGGGATCGATTTCCCCCGCCACGGATACTTCTAGGTGATAATTATGGCCATGACCGTTTACCCTGGCGCATTTGCCGTAGATTTCCGAGTTTTGTTCGAGGGTTAATTGCGGTAAAGCCAAACGATGAGCGGCACTAAAATGGGTTTTGATGGTTAAAGTTGCTTCCATATCTTTTCCTTGATATTCTGCCCACAATTCGGGGTGTTCAAATAGTTGAATTTTGACTAATGGTAAATAGGGTGCTAATCTTTGCCAGATAACTCTAGCGATATTTTCTGTGGTGGGTAGGGTTTGCTGAAATTCCGGCCAGACTTGATTGAGATAGGAGTAGTCTAATTGACTGGTTATCTCTCGTTTAATTACCTGTTTAACGGTGGAGAGATTTTCCACCATGCCATAAGGATTGAGTTCTTTGTGTAGGGAGACGTATAATTCGTAATTGTGACCATGACCGGGAAAACGGCTACCAAGACCAAAAAGTCTTTGATTTTCGGCTTCGTCCCATTCTGGTAGATAATAGCGATGGCTGGCTGAAAACCGCGCTCGACGATTGATGATGCAATCCATAAATGTGGGCGATCGATGACTTTGTAAAGTTACGTTAAGAGTAACTTTTTCTAGCATAAACCAGTTTTGTCTCCTCCGGCTTGCGGACCGGAGAAAGTTATCCCTCAATTCCGGCAGAATGCGATCGCTGTGAGTCGAGAGTGAGAAAATGGCGTTGCTGAATCAAGGTATGAATGCCAACCGTGCATCGTATCCAAAAGTTAGTTTGGGTCTAGGTTTTAAAAATCCCACAAAATAAGATTCAGGTCTCAAATCAGCAAGGCCGAAAATCCCTTGACTATCAAACCCCCGATCAAGTATTCTACAAACATACTTCAGACTTCGTTGCACTTTAGATATGAAGATCTGAATCGGCACTTTGTCAATGCGTAAGTACTATAATTTATGGTCGAGCAAATACCTCCTATTTATTTTCATCTTCCTGCCTCCCATCGACCCGACCCTTTGCCCGATCACGCCGATCAATTACGAACGGGTCGAGGTTCATTGGCTTGGATTTTACAAACTTATTTGCGATTACGCGAATCGAACTTTCCCTGTGAATTAGTAGATACTATCCCTAAAGAAGGTATTGTAATTGGTCATCGAGAATCGTTAGCTTATGATTTTCAACCCTATCCCAAGTTATTACTGGCTTGTGTTAAAGGAGATCGAAATCCTCAACCCTACGCTCAAATTCATATCGTCCAGAATCGACAGGAATTAACTGCTTCTCAACTTTATATACAATCAATAGCCGCAGATCAATATCTTTTACCTGGTAAGCGATACTTTTTACCCCATTGGACTCAACCGGGCTTAATTCCTCGCGATCCCCGACGGGGCGATCGGTTTGAAAATGTAGTTTATTTTGGCATTACCTACAATTTAGCTCCCCCCTTACGCAAACCGGAATGGAAACAGCAGGTAGATCATTTAGGTTTAAACTGGTGCATTCAAACTAATGATGAGTTTTGGCATGATTATCGTCAAGCAGATGCAATCGTCGCTGTTCGTTGTTTCGACTCCAAGGAGACTTATCCTTGGAAACCCGCCACTAAGCTGTATAATGCCTGGTTAGCAGGTGTTCCTGCCATTTTAGGAAATGAATCCGCTTTTCAAGCAGAGTACAAAAGTGAGCTAGATTTCTTTACTGCTAATAATGAGAATGATATTATTTATTATCTCAAACAATTGCGGGACAACAATTACTTAAGGCAGCAAATAAAGTCTCATTATCAAGAAAGGTCGAAAACCGTGACTATTAGCCATCTTGTTCAATGTTGGCATCAGTTTATCTTGAATGAATGTGTTCCCGCCTATAATCAATGGTGTTCCCTTTCTCTCTGGCAACAACAACAGTTCTTTTTGCGTCGTCGTGTCCTGTCGAAATTGAATCAACTGCAAATGAAAACCCTGAAAATCATCACTGCTCAATAGCCAATGGTTCTCGGTGATTGCGGACAGTAATGTTTGAAGTCCTCTTTTTACCCAGTTTTTGGGGTAGTATTCACTTATCTCTCTTAGATGGCGACTCGTTACTGAGATTGACTTGGCACTTTTTTCAATTTTCTCAGATTATGTCAATTCGTAGGTCGGGTTGAGGCTACGAAACCCGACAGAAACCCTCAGTTGTTGGGTTTCACTTCCTTCAACCCAACCTCCGCAAAAAGAGCTACCAAAATAAACCGTCTCTATCCAAATTCGCTCGCTTCTTCAATATTAATAATCACTTCTTCTCAAGTTTCACCCTGACTCATACATCCGGGTAAATCTGGAATTAGTTTTTCCTAGACAAAAATGGT
>NZ_JADBVE010000079.1:0-8725 GCF_020245285.1 Microcystis sp. M31BS1 | reverse complement strand
ATATTCTTGAAATTCCGGCAGCGAACGATAATAGAGAAATTTATCGCCCTGGTCATAATTTTGAGTTGATTTTGAGAGGACTTCTACTATTAATCTGGGATTGGTAATAGTTGTCTTGCCAGTTTCATAATAAATCGGTTCACCTTCAATTAGCATCACATCGGGATAGGTTGCTTGACGATATTGCGCTATCCATAATTTCACATCACCGATAAAAATATTATATTTCTGTCCTTTCAGGGCAAATTTTAAATAAGCGGCAAAATTGAGAGCAATTTTATTATGATCGGTAGTGCCTCCTGTCATCGGTACGATTTCCCCATCTTGATACTCATTTTTATAGGCTGCCGTTTCCTCTAGTTCTAAATATTCGGCAAAGCTATAGGTACTTTTATCTGTTGCTATAGTCATAATTTAAGTAGCTGGTTATAATTAAATTAAAAATGGATTTTAGGTTCGATCCCCCCTGCCCCCCTTGATAAGGGGGGTGCCGATCTCCCCCTTATTAAGTAGGGTTGATTCATGAATCAACCCTACCCTTAATAAGGGGGGCATCTGAGAGTTTTTAATACCTACCCACTTATTGATCGACTCCCTCAATTGATTATAGCAATTATTATACTGGTGAGATGCAAAAGAATTACCATAAATTAGCTATGTTTAGCCGAACAAAAGATAAGCTAAGACGCATTTTAACCGCTTATCCTTAGATTAGCTGAATCTCCCGCCCCTTGCCTCTTGCCTCTTGCCTCTTGCCTTTCTTCACTAGGAAATTTATTTTGCACGACTACTTAACAGCTATTTTAATAGGACTCTTGAAAATTTTTAGCCGGCAACTAAACAGGAATTTGATCTCTCCCAAATGTGGGACAATTGACAAAGAACTAAGAATTGTAGAATCCCCCCATCATGACCTCGGAACTATCGAAGCAATACGATCCCAAGATCACAGAAACGAAATGGCAGCAATATTGGGAAAATCAAGAAATATTTACAGCAAATCCCGAAAAAGGCGGCGAAACCTACTGTATAGTTATCCCTCCTCCCAATGTTACTGGTAGTCTCCACATGGGTCACGCCTTCGAGAGTTCCTTGATTGATACACTTGTTCGCTACAAGCGCATGACCGGCAAAAATACCCTCTGGCTGCCAGGTACGGATCACGCTAGTATTGCAGTACAAGCTATACTCGATCGCCAATTAAAAGCCGAAAAAACCGACCGTTACCAACTAGGAAGGGAAAAATTCCTCGAACGCGCTTGGCAATGGAAAGAGGAGTCCGGTAGTACCATTGTTAATCAACTGCGACGCTTGGGGGTATCCGTGGATTGGACGCGGGAACGTTTCACTATGGATGAGGGACTTTCCCATGCTGTCCGTACTGCTTTTATCAAACTCTATGAGGACGGATTAATCTATCGCGGTCAATACTTAGTCAACTGGTGTCCCGAATCCCGGTCGGCCGTTTCCGATTTAGAGGTAGAAAACAAGGACATTGAGGGAAATCTCTGGTATTTTCGCTATCCTCTTAGCGATGGTAGCGGTTATCTTCAAGTAGCCACCACAAGGCCCGAAACCATGCTCGGTGATACTGGTGTAGCTGTCAACCCGCAAGACCCTCGTTATCGCCATTTAATCGGCAAAACCGTCACTTTACCGATAATGGGGCGAGAAATCCCCATTATTGCCGATGAATTGGTGGATCCCGAATTCGGTACCGGTTGCGTCAAAGTTACGCCGGCCCACGATCCCAAGGATTTTGAGATGGGTAAACGCCATAATTTAGCCTTTATTAATATCATGAATTTAGACGGCAGTTTAAACGAAAATGCCGGAATATTCGTAGGTCAAGATCGTTTTGTTGCCCGCAAAAATGTCGTTAAAAAACTCGATGAAGACGGTTTTTTAGTTAAGATTGAAGCCTATCGCCATAGCGTCCCCTATAGCGATCGAGGTAAAGTTCCCGTGGAACCGCTTTTATCTACCCAATGGTTCGTTAAAATTGAACCTTTAGCCACAAAAGCTTTAGCCTGTTTAGATCAGGAAAACTCGCCCCGTTTTGTGCCAGAAAGATGGACAAAAGTTTATCGCGATTGGTTAGTTAAACTAAAAGATTGGTGTATTTCTCGACAACTGTGGTGGGGTCATCAAATTCCCGCTTGGTACATTATCAGTGAAACTAATAACGAAATTACTAACCATACTCCCTTCGTCGTTGCCCAGGATGAAACCTCCGCTTTAGCCAAGGCCAAACAAGAGTATGGAGAGGATATAATTATTCAACAAGACCCCGATGTTTTAGATACTTGGTTTTCCTCGGGATTGTGGCCATTTTCGACTATGGGATGGCCAGAAAAAACCCTTGATCTAGACACCTATTATCCCACCACAACCCTCGTCACTGGTTTTGATATTATCTTTTTCTGGGTGGCAAGAATGACGATGATGGCGGGCTATTTTACGCGACAAATGCCCTTTAAAGATGTCTATATTCACGGTTTAGTTAGGGATGAAAACGGCAAAAAGATGTCTAAATCGGCCAATAACGGCATCGATCCCCTAATTTTAATTGATAAATATGGAACCGATGCTTTACGATATACCTTAATTCGAGAAGTGGCAGGAGCAGGACAGGATATCAGTCTGCAATACAACCGTAAAACCGATGAATCGGAATCCGTAGAAGCAGCCCGAAATTTTGCCAATAAAATTTGGAATGCTTCCCGTTTTGTCATGATGAATCTGGAGGGAAAAACCCCAGAAGAATTGGGAGAACCAGCTTTAGAAAATTTAGAATTATCTGATCGCTGGATTTTATCTCGTTATCATCAAACAGTACAAAAAACTAGAGATCATCTAGAAAATTATGGCATGGGAGAAGCGGCAAAAGGTCTATACGAATTTATCTGGCGCGATTTCTGTGATTGGTATATCGAGTTAGTGAAAACTCGTTTATGGAAGGATAAAGAATCGGGTTCCTGTGCTACAGCCAGGCAAACTTTGGCTTTTATCTTGGCAGGGACATTAAAATTATTACATCCCTTTATGCCCCATATTACCGAAGAAATTTGGCATAATTTAACCCAAGAAAATCAGCAAGTTTTGGCTTTAGAAACCTATCCAATAGCTGATAGTTCTCTGATCGATTTAGACTTAGAAAATACTTTTGATTTATTAATTGAAAGTATTCGGGTGTTGCGTAATTTGCGGGCCGAAGCGGGGATTAAACCGGGGGCAACGATCACGGCAATTTTACAGACAGAAAACAGCCAAGAATTAGCTATTTTGCAACGTGGACAAGTGTACTTAAAAGACTTGGCCAAAATCGAAAACTTAATTTTGACGGACAAAATAACCGAGGAAGTCAATCAAGCGATCGCCGGTGTTGTCGCTACGGTAGAAATCCTCATTCCCCTGTCCGGATTGGTTGATATATCGGTATTGGCCGGGAAATTAGCGAAAAATTTAGCTAAGGTAGAAGGGGAAATCAAGAGTTTGAGCGATCGCCTGAATAAACCTAGCTTTGTCGAAAAAGCTCCAGAAGCTTTAATCCAAAAAACGAAGCAAGCTTTAGCAGAGGCCGAAAAACAAGCCCAAATTCTCCAAGAACGCCTAAAACGCCTGCATTAACGGAGGCAGTGGTTATTTTGGGGATTTTCCGAAAAATAGGGCAGTTTTCAGGCTACCCTAACCGGAAAATTAATCCCCAAAATGGGAGATGATTGCATCGGCAAATTCGGAACATTTCAGGGGAGGATTAACGGGAGGTTCCATCAGACGCGCTAAATCGTAGGTAACTTGTCGATTAGCGATCGCCGCTGCGATGCCTTTTTTAATCAAATCGGCCGCTTCTTGCCATCCCATGTATTCCAACATCATCACCCCAGAAAGAATCACCGAACCGGGGTTAATTCGGTCTAAACCGGCGTGTTTAGGGGCTGTGCCGTGGGTTGCCTCAAAAATAGCGCAAGTATCGCCAATATTCGCCCCGGGTCCCATCCCTAAACCACCCACGATCGCCGCTGCCGCATCGGAGAGATAATCACCATTCAGGTTCATGGTAGCGAGGATCGAGTATTCATCGGGACGGGTTTGGATCTGTTGGAAGATACTATCGGCAATGCGATCGTTAACCATAATTTTATCTTGCCACTGCCCATTGCCGTGGGTTTCCCAGATGGCATCGAGAACACTGGTCACTTCTTGGCAGATTTTAGCTTTTTTCTCGTCCGTGAGGGCATCATAACCCGGTTCCACCATGCGGGCGTTATCTTCGATGCTCAGATCTGGGTTTTTCTCTTTATTGCTCAGGATCCATGATTCCATCTCGGTAACGCACACATCCCGGAATTCACTTTTAGCTAATTCATAACCCCAATCCCGGAACGCCCCTTCGGTATATTTCATAATGTTACCCTTGTGGACGAGAGTAACTTGATTTTTCGGTTTCGGTAAAGTCAGCGCTCGTTCGATCGCCCGGCGGACTAATCTTTGGGAACCCGTCTTACTAATCGGTTTGATCCCGATACCCGCATCGAGGGGAATTTGTTTTTTACCGTGTTCGGGAGTGGCGGGAATTAGTTCGCTGTTGAGATAATTAATCAGTTTATCGGCGATTTCCGTGCCTTGTTTCCATTCGATGCCGAGATAGATATCCTCGGTATTTTCCCGATAGACGATGACATCGAGTTTTTCCGGGGTTTTATGGGGGGAAGGGGTTCCCGCATAGTAACGACAGGGACGAACACAGGCATAAAGGTCAAAAATCTGCCGCAAAGCCACATTCAGGGAACGAATGCCGCCACCGATGGGAGTGGTCAAGGGACCCTTGATGGCTATACCATATTCTTTGATCGCTGTCAAGGTATCTTGGGGTAGATATTGATAAGTCCCGTAGATTTCACAAGCTTCATCGCCAGCATAGACTTTAAACCAATGGATTTTCCTTTGACCAGCGTAGGCTGTGGCGATCGCTGCATCGATAACTTTTGCGGTTGCGGGCCAGATATCGACCCCCGTACCGTCACCACGAATGAAGGGAATGATGGGATCGTCGGGAACTAGAGGTTTTCCGTCAGAAAAAGTAATTGTCGAGCCTGTTGTCGGTGGGGTGATTTTTTCGTAGCTCACAGTCATGGGCTTCCAGAAACAGTATTTATCTATACGTTGGGAGTCTAGCGCCGTCAATATCTATACTCAGGGATTTTGGGTAATTTCTTAAAGATTCCTTTGCTGGCATCTCCGTCAAAACAACCTAGAGGAAAAGCCTGAAACCGAGACAGAGAGTAGGGTTAAGCCTAGAGCCGCCCGCCCGACGGTCAAATGTGTAGATACTTAGGGTTTACTGAAAAAGCTTTTCCTGGGGTCAGGGTGTGGGGTGTGGGGTGTGGGGTTTTATCGATTTTCAGGTGGTCAACTACCTAATTTTCAGGGAAAAAGTCCAGGAATTTTCCCCCTGATCACTCCCATTCCAGTACTTTTTGATTGACAAAAAGTCTAAAAGTCTTACCCAACAAGGTTTTTATATTTATTCAGCCAACCCTAGTTATCGCTGTTCTATCAGTGTTGAGGATTCCCGTGAGCAACAATATAGGACAGCGTTAATCGTGCTTAGTTGTTCTATATTGACGGAACCTTTCATCAGCGATCGCATTTACCAAATCTTAGCCATTACTAATACAAACCCCGGCAATTCTGGATCACCACTAATGGTTTCAGGAGCATTTAAAATCTCCAGTTCTCGATGGGGACGATAAATATAGACTTGGCGATTTTGGCGATCAATTAACCAACCCAATAAAGCACCATTGGCAATATATTCTTCCATCTTTTTCCGCAAACTGGATACTGTATCACTAGCAGAACGCAATTCAATCACAAAATCGGGACAGATGGGGGCAAAAGAGGCTTTTTGTTTTTCTGTTAAAGCATTCCAGCGTTCTAATTTAATCCAAGCAGCATCGGGTGAACGAGTCGCACCATTGGGCAGCGTAAAACCCGCACTGGAATCAAACCCAAGCCCCGTTCCATCTAGTTCTGACCAGTTCCAAAGTTGAGCGGCGATATTAAAATTGCGATTACCCGTATCTGAAAAAGCAGGAGGCATAACGATCACTTCTCCACTAGCGCTGCGTTCAATGCGTAAATCCCGATTGGCTAAACAAAATTCATAAAACTGCTCCTCCGTCATCG
Organism: Microcystis sp. M31BS1; assembly: GCF_020245285.1. NCBI lineage: Bacteria > Bacillati > Cyanobacteriota > Cyanophyceae > Chroococcales > Microcystaceae > Microcystis > Microcystis sp. M31BS1. The sequence continues at coordinate 2,533 of NZ_JADBVE010000079.1, read as the reverse complement.
GCATAATCCAAGGAAGATCAATCATCAAAGGAGCCGAGGTCGCTTGTACAAGTAGTGTCGTCATATTTTCGCCCTACTCAAGAATTACATGAGTTAACAACTGAATGCCCTTCAATCTTAACTTAGCTCTAGTCATCGGCATTATTGACTACTAAAAGATAGAAGGCGATCGCTCTTATCGTTGCCAAAGAAGCCTGACGGAGAGGAATGTAAATATTTATAAAAATGTAGCTTAGAATACAGTTCGGGGGGGGGTAATGTGTATTGTTTTGTTATTCGCCTTTGGTGTTGGGTTATTGCTTGACCTGGCTGTGAGGGGGGCGATCGTATTTAAAACAAAATTGTTGGGGGAAGTATAATGGAACTTAAGTCATGTTCTCAAGTAACCACTATAGCTCTTGGAATAAGCAGTTCGATTCTCTTTACTGTTAGTTTTGTATCACCTGCTTCAGCAGTTAATCTGATTATCAATGGTTCTTTTGAAGAAGGAGATTATGACTCTAATGTTGTAGATCCTAATTTTGCACGACTAAGTCAGGGAAGCTCTGCTCTGACAGGATGGACAATAGGTGGTGCAGGCGTTGATTGGCACAACAGTAATGACATGAAATTTCCAATCGAGGGAGATTTAATTATAGATTTAAATCTTGATGGGGGAAGTAGTGGAACTTTATCTCAAACTTTTTCTACAATTATTGGACAATTCTATACTTTAAGTTTCTCTCTAGCGGGACCAGACTTGAGTGCGACTAATCCTTCTTTTCCTAATCCTCGTCAAGTTAGTGTTCAAGTTGCAGCAGTTAACCAAATTTTTTCAACATCCGCGTCTGACCACTTAGATCTTCAATGGCAACTACACGAATTAAGTTTTCAAGCCACTGGTAATCAGACAACTCTAACATTCTCAAGTCTTGACAACTCAGGATTTTGGGGTCCAGCTTTAGATAATGTCACTGTGGTGAGTAATGCTGAATCAGTCCCCGAACCCGCCTCAATCCTAAGCCTCCTCGCCCTAGGCACACTCGGCGCAGCCTCAACCCTCAAGCGCAAATTGAAATCCTCCAAATCCTCAGAAAAAGAAACCACAAAAGTCTCCTAATACCATCAATAAAATCCCACAATTCCCCTTCATTAATTGGAGGGGTTTTTATCAGTTGTCATACTAAATCCGTTGAGTAACGCACAGAAAACGGGTTTCTCCGAGAAACCCGTTTTCTATTAATGCTTGGGAATAGTTTTTCCTAGCTTAGGGGGAGTGAAAGTTTAATTTTCCCTCTGTTATTCAAATAGAATTATGAAACCCTCTTGCTGAAAATGATTGTCGTGAGTTAACACTTGAGTGATTTTTAAGCGCTGCATGACCGTCATTGAAATACAATCTGTCAGGCTATATTCTTTGTCTGGACGGCGGCGGTATAACTCGAAGCCTTGCAGGAATGATTCTCGGTTTTGCGGAATGACTTGAAGGCGGGGATTCTGGAGCAGATCATCGATAAATTCGACAGTACGCCGCTTCCGATTTGCTCCCCGGACTGACATAAAATTCAGTAGCTCTACCAAAACTTCATCCGTCGTCACAAGTTTAACGTTTTTGAGACTGGACGTAACTTCTCTGGCTCGTTGATGCCAATTATCTTGGGGATTGATTAAAGCAACCCAGTAGAAAGTGTCGGCAAAAATTTGTTTCATTGCCTTTTCTTGGGACTCCCATAAAGATAATGGTCATGCTCTTCTGCACCGTCAGATGGAAGCGGCTCAAGTTCTTCTTCGGGGAAGTTCAGATTCAACCTATCAACTATCTTTAAAATTGATTCTCCAGTCTCCTCTTGAGATATATCAGAAGCCATCAGATGAGTTTCCAGGGCATCTTTCAGTCGATTTAAAACGCCTTCTAGAGAGCTATCCTGGTAATCAATTGCTGCTAATTCAGGAGATTTGAGTGAATATCCGTCGGGATTCTTGGAGATGACAATGCTGATTTGATTGACCATAATCCTTCCTATCTCAGGCTAATCAAGAATTGGGACTTCTTTAGTCTAGCAAAATAAGCAGGACATTTAAGGTTCTTCAGGATTTGGAAATGATTGTTCATCGGGAATTTTAATTGTCTGTTTTTGAGATTGGGATTGAAAGTTTAATTTTCCCTGAATCTTTCTAACAGTTCTGAGCGAGATAAATTAGCCAGAGAAAGAAGTAACCCGGTGCGTTCCGAGATGGGAAGTTGGGCAATCTCTTCCACCAGACCAGATAATTCTGCATCTAGGGGGCCAAACCGTCCTTCCAGAAGACTGGTTATCAGCGATAGTTGTCCCTCTAAACTGCCTCGTTGTATCCCTTCTTGTATCCCTTCTTGTTTCCACTCTTCCCGTTGTTGTAAATAAGCTGGTGATAGGTTCATAATCTCCTCCTGTTCCTCGGTACTTAAATTATCTCTTAATTCTAAATTCTTGCGCCAGTTGGCCAGAATTTCTAGTAAATTCTCTTGGAAGGGATTACCTTCAGGCAATTGCACTAATTCTTCTACTGCTCGTTT
>NZ_JADBVE010000078.1:0-4065 GCF_020245285.1 Microcystis sp. M31BS1 | reverse complement strand
TTCTGAGTTCATCGGTTTTCGAGGATTAGAAACCCCCTAAATTTCGGAAAATTACTCGGATAGAATCGGAACAAACGCCAAAATTTAGACTAACTTCTCGGAATTCAAGGGCTCGGTCAACGCGCGATTACCCTGCTCTTTCTTGTCTCTCGTACCATGTTTGTGTTCTGAGATGGAGAGCTTTATTGTCAACCAATCTTACACAGCCCAAAGTGCGCCGCAATAGCGACTCTTGTTCGGGTGTGGGGTAAAATCGGTAGCGATAGCTTTTCCATGTCTCACATTTTAGCATATATTTCGTAAATGTGATAATATTTAACAGTAAAGCCGTCGTAGAACGACGGGGTTTCAGACCCAAAATTTTCGATGATTTCTAGGGTTTGGCCAGGGAATTGGGTGAGAAGTCAGTCCCGATGAAAAAATTTTCACCCCCACAGATGAAAGAGGTTTCCTTCCTACACCCCACACCCCACACCCCACATCCTCTTTCAAGTCAGGAGATAGTATTGAGCTTTTTAGCCGTCAGCCATCAGCTTTTTCTCCCTGCTCCCCGCACCCTTCTGCCAAGTCTGGCGCTCTAGGCTGTCATTTTCTTCCCTAGCCACCCGGATTAAGAGGGCTGCTAAAAAGAGACTGGCTAAACTGGAACTGCCGCCATAACTAAAGAGGGGGAAAGGTAAGCCGGTAGTGGGTAAAGAACCAGTGGCCACACCGATATTTAACAGGGATTGACCGATCAAAATTACCATCGCCCCGATCGCCACTAATTTTTTGATGCGATGACGACATTTAACCGCCACGATCAGGGCGAGAGTGGCGTAGAGAAATAGCATGATTAACAGTAAAATACCGCCAATAAAACCAAATTCCTCACCAAAGACAGCGAAAATAAAATCCGTATCCGGGAAGGGTAGATAAAATAATTTTTGTTGGGATAAACCGTAACCGCTGCCGGTGGTTCCGCCAGAACCGATCGCCAGTAAACTCTGCACCAATTGATAACCATCACCCCGGGGATCCTGCCAGGGGTCTAAGAAAGATAAAATCCGTTTTCTCTGGTATTCGCGGAAAGTAACACTAACCACGGCCATAGTTACACCCAGTAAAGCGCTGCTGGTCATGTAGGATAAAGGCAGACCAGAGGCAAGAGCGATCAGCCAGAGAGTTATACCACACAGAGCAGTGGTACTCAAGTTAGGTTGTAAGAGGATGCCCGCTAGAATTAGCCCGAAAATAGCGATCCAAGTTAACCGTTGATTGACATTTAAACGCGGCCAACCACCGAAAACCGCCGCCCCTTGCAGGACGAGAAACGGTTTCATAAATTCCGACGGTTGCAAGAGAATCGGCCCGATTTTAATCCAACGGGTGGCTCCGTTGATATTCGCTCCCAAACCAGGGATGAGAGTGATCAAAATTAATCCTAAAACTAATAAAATCATCCAGGGTGCGATTTTGAGCAGATTCTCGATCGGCAATCGCACCAGGAAATTAAAGCCAATTAAGCCAATCCAAAGCCAGATTAATTGGCGGATAAAATAGTATAGTCCGTTATCAAAGCGACTGTCAGCCAGAGCGTAGGAAGCCGAAAAAAGCACGACTAACCCCACTAACAGCCACAAGAAAGTCATCGAGCGCAATAATCGCGCTTCGGCTGACCAGTTTTTCACATCGGGGTCAAAAATAGGAATAATGTATTGCCACACGGAGATTTTCGAGAAGAAGTATCTTGTACAGATTAACCGAAAAGACTAGGCTCGATCGCAGTTTGTTCCACTATCCGACGGCGACATGACCGATTAAACCCGCGTTTTCACCGTGCCATTCTAGGGTATCACCGATCGCCTGACCGTCATGATAGGCAGCCAAGAGAATTTCCGCCGTTTTCCCCCAAACAATATTACCCTGACGATCAAGGGAAATCATGCCCAGATCCCGACCATTAGTTTGGGATTCGTGCATCGATTTCTCCACGGCAGCGGCGAGGGAAAAACCATCGCTGACGCGAATGACCACCTTAGCGGCTAAACACTCATCAATAATATCTTCCCCGACTCCCGTGCAACTTACGCCCGCCCATGGATTCGCATAATTGCCGGCCGGCATGGCACTGTCACTAACGCGACCGATTCTTTCTAGTCCCTTACCTCCGGTAGAAGTTCCGGCGGCGATGTCTCCTTGCTGGTCGAGAGCCACCACCCCGATAGTTCCCCGTTGCGCTGAGGAGTCGGCGAATAAACGGGCCATTTTGCGATTAAAATTCGTCTTTCTTTCCTCCATCCATTCTTGAATCCGATAATCGGTGAGGGGATCATAGAGGGGAATTTGTAATTCTCTGGCCAAATCGGCAGCTCCAATTTCCGAGAGAATGCGATCCTCTTGACTTTGGAGAAATTGAGCGAGGCTAATGGGATTCTGTACCCGCGAGACGTTAATGACACCGCTTAAACGCTGGTGACGACCATCCATCAAGGCTGCGCTCATTCGCACCTGACCGTCCGATTGCACCACCGAACCAGTCCCGGCATTAAATCGCGGTTCATCCTCCAGTAACATACATCCTTTTGTCACCGCCTCCACAGCACTCGCACCATTGTCAAGGAGGTTGTAAATATTCTTAACAATCCCCCGGAGAGAATCGCGTACTGATTCTAAACCACCTTTGTCCTCTAGGGAACTCGCTCCCCCATGAATAATTAACTTCGGATTTACTCTGGTCATTATTGTTCTAACATCATATTACCGCTCGGATCTAAACTATCACGTTATCGCTACTCCGCTTCTCCAGTGTCGTCTTAACCAGTAAGTAGGGTTTGCGGCAAAAAGTTTTTCCTGGGGACAGGGTGCGGGGTGCGGGGTGTGGGGTGTGGGGTGTGGGGTTTTACCCATTTTCAGGGGGTCAATTACCTAATTTTCAGGGAAAAAGTCCCGGAATTTTGCCCCGATCACTCCCATATCCGGTACTTTTTGATTGACAAAAAATCTAAAAGTGTTACCCAACAAGGTTTTCAGATTTATTCAGCCAACCCTAATTACTCACCGTTCGCTCCTTTCTGGAAGCGAGAATTTGCTCAATTGTCTCAAATACAGTCTAGCCAACACATTGACCGTTCTCACCGAAATTTATCAGTACATAAAGACTATTTTGAGGTTAACGAATTGATTGGGGATTTGAGTGGGTAAGTGCCAATCAACCCCCTCAAAGCCTAATTATCAACGAGCCTTGAAAAGAGGGCGAACGAGGGGACTTGAACCCCCGAGTGGTGGAACCACAATCCACTGCCTTAACCACTTGGCTACGCTCGCCGTACACCTTTTCAAGTATAGCACAAGACGAATGGTTGACAAGAGGTTTTTTATCCTAATTCAGGCTATGGTTAGGGTAAGTGAGTGATGATTTGAGAGCTTATGAAATTGGCGCGGTTAGGGGGAATAGTGTTAGGAGTGGTTTTAGGGGGAATTGCGGGGATATTGCTGACAACTAACCCTAATCGTCAAGATTACGAACAATACGCTTCCCAGAGGTTAACTAGCTATCTTAAGGATAATGTCTGCGCTCGGGCGCAAGCTTCCCTCGAGGTGCAAGCTCTCTTACGGGGTTACTGTAAAATGTTGGTGGATACGGGTCATCCTTTTTTACAAGAAGCGATCGCCACTCACACCACTAGAAAGAATTTTGTCATTTTCAGCGTTTATCAAACGGAATTATGGTTCCCTCCCCCTTTACCTAGTTATCACTTCAGCACCGTCGGTTTTTTGAACAAATTATACATCTACGAAGCTTTAGAACTGTAGTCAGGCAATTGAAATTTTCCGAGAGTAAATCCTGATGGTAGTGATTTTATTGTAGTGGTGATAGCTGAAACTTTTGCTAATTGGGCATTGTAGCCGACATTCCGCACATCTTCATATACTTTTATATATGGCTCTTCGGGAATTGTTATGCAAATAATTAACTTAAAATAAAATTCGATGAGAGTGCCTAGTCTCAAAAATAGCTGAAATCCATACAGGAAAGGACTTAAGGCACAAATAGGTTAATACCAAAAGATAGACAATTGAGTT
>NZ_JADBVE010000077.1:0-3711 GCF_020245285.1 Microcystis sp. M31BS1 | reverse complement strand
GGAAGGATGAATATAAAAACCTTCAATTACTACACCGCCACTGTCACGATGATAAATCGGCATCAGATGGAGGCCAAGATGGCAACCAAAAGAAGTCAAGCTGTATCCTTAACAAGGGAACAGTCAAACTAGGAGCCGTGTGAGGTGAAAGTCTCATGCACGGTTCTGAATGGGAGGGGAGGTCGGTGACGACCTTCTCGACCCCTAATAGTATGACAGCCTTTTTCTGATCAAGACGAAGTGTAACCTAATTGGCTATGGACGACCGACACCTCACACCCCACACCCTGCCCCCAGAAAAAATTTTTTCGGCAAACCCTATTTATCCGGTATTGACCTTGAATAGCCATCGTTGCCCCTTGTTTCCTGTCGAGCGGCGAATGATTAATAATTTCTTTGTAAATCGCAAAACAGATAAAAAATTTCTATGAAAAAACTGGCAAAAATTGGCAAGACCAAAAATGCTGATCAGCTTGGAACAACTGAGATAGAGCATCGTCAATCTGGACATTCAAAATGTCACCAACTTGCCGTGATCCCGATGCTAATAGTCAGAGGGAGACTTGCACAATTTCAAAATCTAAGTTAATCTCTCCTAAAAGTCACCTTTAGGTATTTTGACTAAAAAGAAAGTTGCCTAACTTCTACTCTAGCCTCAAGGCTAATGCTGAAAGCTAGAATCATCGGCTTAATCGACTGGCTCTAGCTAACTCTTTACACCACAGGAGGTCTGTTTGAAAGAGACTTTTATCCACAACGCCATGACATCCGCTACCCCAGAACAGAATTGCACTGCTGAGTCTAACCGAGTCCGTTGCTCTGCTGCCCTGCTGGGATTAGCACTCTCTCTGGGAGTACCTAGCCTTCTCAACTCCACCTCAGAATCAGCCCAGGCCGCCAATTCTGTACCTCCGGAATGGGAAGTGATCGACCTGTCCCAAAAAGCCAAAGCTGCGGGTAAAGAACTAAAAGAACCGCAAATAATCCAATCCCAAGCACTTGCTACCGTCAAATTCATCGCCACATCAGTAGTTGACCATCAGGTAAAACCGGGAGAATCCCTGTGGAGTTTAGCCGACACCTATCAAACCACCCCTTCAGCGATCGCTACCCGCAATAATCTTTCCCCCCAATCCGATCTGATTATCGGACAAACCTTAAAAATTCCCACTCCTGAGCAGTTGCCCCCGGCAGCCCCGGCAGCAACTCCTGAGCAGTTGGATAGTTCCTCTGCTAGTCTGCGTCAAACCCGTCAACGTCTCCAAGAAAGTTTGGCCGCCTTGCGAACCGAGGAAACCCCCCATCAGTCCAATTCTGGGGAAACAGTAATCGTTACTGAAACTACCGCTCTCGTTCCCGATAATTCGCCAACTAGCGTCGAGATTCCCGTTATTGCTCCCGAAGAATCCCCTCGACCAACCAGCCAGGTGATCCCGATTCCCGTTCCCACCCCTGAAAGCGATCGCACGATAGCAACAATTCCCCTTAATCCTCCCTTGACAAGCAGACCGGAAATTCCCAGCGTCGCCCTACGAAATCCGGCTCCTGTGACTGAAATTCCCGCCGTTCCCAATCCTCGGGTCATAATTCCCCCAGAAAATCAAGTTTATCGGGTTCGGCCAGGGGATACCTTAAACACGATCGCTCGCGCTCTCGGCATCACCCCCGCCGAATTAGCCAGGGAAAACGGCATTGACAACCCCAACCGGATTAAAGTTAATCAAACCCTAGTGATTCCCGACCGCTCTGCCAACGCTAGAGTTAATCAAAATCTTACCCCCTTGGTCGGCGATCGCCCTAGATTGTCCTTTAACCCCAGCAATCGACAAAATTTGCCCGCCGCCACCGCCACCACGGGGACGGAAGAATTCCCCGAAAATATCACCGGCAGCTATCGGGAAAGATTGCGCCAAGAGGTGGCTAATCTGCGGGAAACTAACCTTTCGGAAACCCAGAAAAGTATCGCTATTCCCGTCGATAATCCCGCAGAAACCCCCGATGATCGACAAATAAACCCTAATCCCCAATGGACTGCCCTTCGTTCTCGTTCTAACCAAAGCACCCCCCCCCAGATTATCGGTTCGGCCCCTACCAATGTGGAAGAGTATAATGACCGCCTCCGAATTCCCGTCGGCGAAACCGTAGAACCTTCTCTTCCTCCCCTCACTAATCCCGATGAGCATTTACCTAATCCCGCCCCGATTTTTACCGGCTTTATCTGGCCCACCAGAGGTGTGTTAACCTCCGGTTTCGGTTGGCGCTGGGGCAGACCTCATCGCGGCATCGATATCGCCGGTCCAGTGGGTACACCAGTTGTGGCGGCGGCTGCCGGTGAAGTAATCTCCTCCGGCTGGAATTCTGGCGGTTATGGCAATCTGGTGAAACTGCGTCACCCCGATGGTAGCGTCACTCTCTATGCCCATAACAGCCGTCTGTTGGTGCGTCGCGGCGAAACTGTTCAGCAAGGCGAGCCAATTGCCCAGATGGGTAGCACCGGTTTTAGCACCGGCCCCCACCTACATTTCGAGGTTCACCCCTCCGGCCAGGGCGCAGTTAATCCCATCGCTTTCCTGCCAGGCAGACGTTAAAGATGCCCCCAAAGGGAAGATTTTTTCTTCCCTTTTTTGCTCTTGTGCAATTGGGTGATTATGTGTTATCATTGATAACTGTGTAAACAACGGCTTAGTAGCTCAGTTGGTCAGAGCAGGGGACTCATAAGCCCAAGGTCGGCAGTTCAAATCTGCCCTGAGCCATCGGACAAGATCCAAGAAAACCAGCAAGATTATGGTCAGGTGATATCTCTTTCCCTTTTACTTGGGGACGCTCCCTTCGGGTTCTACCTGATAACTTTTTACTGATAACAGCAGCAAGGGAATTCCAAAATTTATTAGCCCAATTGTACTATAACTTTTGCCGATACAGTCACTACCATAATATTCTGGTAGGAGTACCTAGTGGTCAGTGAGTTTATCGAACTGCGTGCGCCCAAAATGTCCTATAGATATTTCGACCAAATTGAGATGCAGCCACGGAAACGAAGCCAAGAGAATGAAAAAACCGGAATTTGAATTTGATCCTAATAAAAGCCAAGCTAACAAAAATAAACATGGTCTAGATTTTGTTGAAGCTCAAGTATTATGGTTAGATTCCCAAAAAGTCGAAATTCCAGCCCGAACAGAAAATGAACCACGATTTGTTGTTATTGGTATAATAGCAGGTAAGCATTGGTCAGCCGTAGTTACCTATCGTCAAACCAAAATCCGTATTATTTCAGTCCGACGCTCTAGACCTGAAGAGGTAGAAATTTATGAAAGCTGAAGATTTTGACCGCAAATTTGATGATGGAGAAAATATCATCGAATACTTGGATTTAACTAAAATTAAACGTTCTAATTCCGAGGAACAAACAATTGCGTTTGAGTTTCCCTCATGGATGGTAGAGGCTCTTGAGCAAGAAAGTCAGCGTCGTGATTTACCGTTACAAGCTATTGTCAAAGACTGGATTGGGGAAAAATTGGCGTTGTCAAATTGAAAGATGATCCGAATCAGCACCGGAACTCAAATTACTTTGATATACTTTAGACGTTCATAATCTGAGATTTATTAAACTTCTGAAATCGTAGAGTCAGCAAGGAATCCAGTTCTTTTTTATGTTTCAAATGGGCATCATTCAAACATTCATAAATGGCTGAAGAAAAGTCAGAAAAGTTT
>NZ_JADBVE010000076.1:0-20536 GCF_020245285.1 Microcystis sp. M31BS1 | reverse complement strand
GGCTCTTCGGTTTGTGTTATGCAATGGACGGGGGTTATAAGGGATGGAACCCTTATAGAGAAAGGCATGGCTGCGATTTTTGTCAATTGTTTTTGCTCTAGAGCGAACTAATCAATTAAGTCTCTTGCCAGATAAGGATTTAGTCGATTTATGCCCCCCTATCGAACCATACCAAGTAACGAAGAACCCATAAAAAAGAACTGGATTCCTTGCTGATTCTACGATTTCAGAAGTTTAATAAATCTCAGATTATGAACGTCTAAAGTATAGACCCGAGTTATGGAATCGGCAGTCGCTGGAATATCGATGAAAATATGGTTAATGATGCCGTTAACTTTATAGAACAGCTTGTTGAAAATATCCATCAGGTACTTGAGGACATCCACTAGCCGAGAATTTCCCCGGCAGTCCAGCAATAAATACTTATGATTTCTCAGGAAATTATAACAATTATTAAATAATGTGTAGTTTTGTATACTGATGTCAAGAACTTAGCTACAATATGAAGTGGCGTAAGATATATAGAGATTAGCTAGTGAGTCGGCATCAAGACAGTCAAACTGACCGGAAACGAGAAGAAACACAGTTCACTCCTTACAGTGCAGAAGCGATCGCTCAACAATACCGTTACAAACCTTGGCAATTGTTCGGTCGCGCTTTCGTGATTACTTGGTCTTTAGGATTATTTCTCCTCAGTCTCCTCTGGGACAAATGGACAAAGCAAGAAGAAGCCAATAAATACCAGCGTGCCAGCGAACTTAGGCAAATTCTCACCTGTTTGGGTCCCACCTTCATCAAAGTCGGTCAAGCTCTCTCTACCCGCCCCGACCTCGTTCGCAAAGACTTTTTAGACGAATTAGTTAAACTACAAGACCAACTTCCCCCCTTCGATAACGACATCGCTTTTGCCCTTATCGAGACAGAATTGGGAATGCCTGTAGAAAAAGCCTATCGGGAAATATCCCCCACCCCTGTGGCTGCCGCTAGTTTAGGACAGGTTTACAAAGCTATTCTACCCACCGGCGAAGAAGTAGCCGTTAAAGTGCAAAGACCGGGGCTGCGGGCGCTTTTAAGCCTCGATTTATACCTAATGCGCTGGGCTGCCCAAAAATTCGGTCCTTTATTACCCCTCAATCTCGGCCACGACCTCACCCTGATTGTCGATGAATTCGGCACCAAACTCTTTGAGGAAATCGACTATCAAAACGAAGGTCGCAACGCTGAAAAATTCGCCACCAACTTCCAAAATAACCCCGAAGTTAAAGTTCCCAGTATCTACTGGCGTTATAGTGGTCGCCGCGTCCTCACCCTGGAATGGATTGATGGCTATAAACTCACCGATACCGAGAATATCAAAGCTTTAGGATTAGACCCCAATAGTATCGTTAAAATCGGCGTAACCTCTGGATTACAGCAACTCCTCGAACACGGCTTTTTCCACGCTGATCCCCATCCGGGTAATCTTTTCGCCACTTTTGATGGTCGCATGGCCTATATCGATTTTGGCATGATGGACCAGTTAGAGGAGGAAACTAAAGAAACCCTCGCTAGTTGCGTCGTCGATTTAATTAACAAAGACTACGAAAACCTGGCCGCCAACTTTGTCAAACTGGGATTTTTAACCCCAGAAACCGATATAAAACCAATTATTCCGGCTCTAGAACGGGTTTTAGGCAATGCCATCGGTCAAAGGGTCGGTGACTTCAATTTCCGCACTATTACCGATGATTTCTCCGAATTGATGTACCAATATCCCTTCCGGATTCCCGCCAAATTCGCCCTGATTATTCGTTCCCTCGTCACCCAAGAAGGGGTGGCCCTTACCCTCGATCCTAACTTCAAAATCGTCCAAGTAGCCTATCCCTACGTCGCTAAACGTCTCCTGACCGGGGAATCGCCCCAACTGCGGCGGCGTTTACTGGATGTACTGTTCAAAAACGGTAAATTCCAATGGCAACGCCTAGAAAACATGATTACAATGGCTCGCTCGGAAAGTAACTTCGATTTACTGCCCACAGCGCAATTAGGCATCACTTTTCTTCTCTCGGAAGAAGGTCGTTATCTGCGTCGTCAATTGCTATTAGCTTTAACGGAAGATGACCGTCTCCACACTGCCGAAGTGCAACGTCTCTGGGGTTTAATTCAAGGAGAATTGCAACCGCGGCGACTCTTGGATGTGGCCATGAGCGCTTTTCGGGAATTATCCAGCCAAGGTGTGGCCGCTGTCCTTCCGCGAGAAACCAGTTCGCGTTAAAGTGTTTAAGGTCATCATCGCTTAATCACTTTTTCTATGGATTATTATTTTCTGCCCCAACCGCCCTATTTTCTAGTTTTTGCCGGTTTATTTATCGGTATTACCTGCGGGGCCGCTTTTGAAGCTAGTCTCAAGCAAGTGGTTAACAATTGGTATAAAAATAAGGGTTCAGACGATCAAAATCTTTTAAAATCCAGTGCCTTACAAATTCCTTTTATTGGTATTTGTGTAGGAATCTGTCTTTTCCTGGCCTCGGGATTAGATATATTTATTCTCAATGGTTGGGTTGCCTACGCTATCTCTCTCCCGATGACTATCTTTATTGGTGGTTTGGTTTGGAGTCAGTTAGGGGAATTATTAGGCCAATTACAGCGCGGTGGTTCTAAAGAAATTGACCTCGATTATCGGGGATAATTAGGAGGCAGCAAACATTTAGGACTAAGATAATAGGTGTTAGCAGATAGGAAAGATCAACTCCCCCACAACTAACACCAAAACCCTAGTTATACCCAATTTCCCAGCTATTTTGGCCCGCAATTTTAGATGCAAAAACCTTTAGCATGGCATTGGCGATCGCTTCCTCTGCATCAGCGCACTGGTTCCGAGGTTTTTGCCTGCTTATTCTGCCAAGATGCGATCGCTACTTTACTAGAAAGTCCCTATCCGGGTAATTCCCTTTCCCGTTACTCTCTTTGTGCTGGTTCCCCGCGTCAGCTTTGGACCCCCGCACTAGGGGAAATTTTGCCCTTTTTAAGCAGTTTACTCCCCCAAACCCGATCGGATGTTCTTCCCGATCATCTTCCCTTCCATGGCGGTTGGTTGGGGTGGTTAGGCTACGATTTAGCTTGGGAGATAGAAAAATTACCGGACAGGAAAGCTGATACTCTCCCTTTTCCCGTCGCTTATTGGTATGAACCGGATAGTTTTGCCATTCTCGATCACCAAGCACAAATTCTCTGGTTAGCTGCCACTAAACCCGAAGATTTAGATAAATACGAACAATCTTTAACCACTAACCCCGATTTTGAGTTGATCGATCCCCATCCCTCTCCCTTAATCTTTTATACCTCTCAACTCGACTACGAAAAAGCTGTTAAAAAAGCCTTAGATTATATCAGAAAAGGCGATATTTTTCAAGCAAATTTATCCCTAAGATTTCAAAGCACAACTAGGGCAAAAGGATGGCAAATTTATCGCAGTTTACAACAGATAAACCCTTCTCCTTTCGCTAGTTATTGGCGCACCCCTTGGGGAGAAATGATTAGTTGTTCTCCCGAAAGATTGGTAAAATTAGAAAGGGGAATAGCCAGCACTAGACCGATCGCTGGAACCCGTCCCCGGGGTAAAACCGAGGCACTCGATCGACAATTAGCCGAGGAACTATTAACTAATAAAAAAGAGCGGGCCGAGCATATTATGCTAGTGGATCTAGAACGCAATGATCTGGGTAGAGTTTGTGAATGGGGATCGGTTGATGTGGATGAATTACTGACGATCGAGCGTTATAGCCATGTTATGCACTTGGTCAGTAATGTTCAAGGAAAATTAGGTAAAAAGTATCATGCTATTGATTTAATTAAAGCTCTTTTCCCCGGGGGAACAATTACCGGTTGTCCGAAAGTTCGCTGTCTAGAAATTATCGAAGAATTGGAACCGATGCGACGCAATTTATTCTATGGTTCCTGTGGCTATATTGACCTACGGGGTCATTTAGATTTGAATATTCTCATCCGTACCCTATTAATGACCACTCAAGGGAATTTTAACACCGTTTGGGGACAGGTGGGAGCGGGAATAGTTGCCGATAGCGATCCCGAAAAAGAATGGTTAGAATCCCTTCATAAAGCTGAGGCACAATTAATCGCTTTACGTTCTTTTTAATTTTTGATTTCAACAAACTAACCTAAGTAGGTAGGCATTAAAAATTATCAGATGCCCCCCTTATTAAGGGGGGACTAAGGGGGGATCGGCACCCCCCTTATCAAGGGGGATCCCCCCGCCTTTGGCTTCCCCCCTTATCAAGGGGGGCTAGGGGGGATCGAACCTAAAATCCATGTTTAATTTAATTATAACCAGCTACCTATTGTTGCATCTAAAACCGCTCTTTTTACTTTTTACCTTATCTGCTATTTTGTAGGATAGCTGCCGATCTTGAACCCTATTCATGAATCAAATTTCTATCGCTGTTACTTTTTTTCTTAGTTTAGTCTTGACCTCGCTTCCCTTTTTACTTTTGGGGACAGCCGTTTCCAGTTTTTTGCTGGTTTTCGTCAATAAACAGCGATTAGCGGCGATATTTCCCCGTAATCGAGTCTTAGGAGCGATCGTTGGCAGTGCCATCGGATTAATTCTACCCGTCGGACAATACGGCACGATTCCCGTCGCTAGAAGATTCTTATTAGAGGGAGTACCCCCGGGGGTGGTGTTTAGCTTTCTCACCGCTGCACCTACCCTAAATATCGTCACTCTTTGGCTAACTTGGCAGACTTTCAGCTATTCTAGTGTTTTCTTCTATCGATCGCTTTCGGTCTGGTTAATGGCAATTGTTATCGGCACTCTCTTTAGTTTCTATCGGGAAAACCCCCGCACCGATAGCGAAATTCCCCTAGAATCGAGTTTAGTTCTTTCCGGGAGTTTTTTACCAGAGGAAGCAGCCAGTCAACCCCTACAAAGAGTCGGCAGTCTTGTTTATGAGTATAAAACTAGAGATAGGCAAGCTTGGCCAATTTCTGTGCAGTTATTTCTCGATAACTTTATCGATGAAGCACTGGAATTAGGGGGATTATTAATTATTGGCTGTGCGATCGCTAGTGTCTTTCAGCTATTATTACCTCAGAGTCAATTAATTGCCTGGGGGAATACTCCCGCTACTCAAATTCTCGTGCAGTTGTTCTTTGGTTTCACTCTCGCTGTTAATGCTAGTCTTAGCTCTTTTGTCCCCGGTTCTTTAATTACTAATCTGTCCGTGGGTTCCACTCTAGCTTTTTTACTGGTTGCTTCCCTCATTGATATTAAAGCTTTTATCCTCCTCCTATCAGCTTTCCGTCCTAAAATCGTCCTTTATTTCGGAATTTTATGCCTGTTAATGACTTTTTTAGTGGCTCTGATCCTCAGTTTCTATCTAGGTTGAATTCCTTCCGGATCAGAAAAATTTTCTCTTGACAAAAGCCCCTTGACATGATACTATATTCATAATGGAAAATCCGTGCGCCTACAAGCCCTATTTTCCTAAGCATTTAAACTCTAACTCATCCTGATTCTGCTTGCCGGAGTTGTTTAGTTGTTTTTGAATGGGTTTCGGAATAATAACTCTGTAGTTCACGCTTGAGTTGCCTCATATTCTTCGAGGGTTAGATAGTCTCCTGCTTGATAAGCTGATTCAGAAGCGATTATGTTAGCTTGCTCTTCTTCTGTAATTTCTATTGCAGTATGTCGTTCTTTGATAAAGAGCAAAAAGTCAAGTAATTCAGTCAAAAGGGTGTCAGGTGTCTGCTCGATTTCTTTAATTAGTTGTTCTTTGAGTGTCATAGCTTTATCAGTAATCAGTAATCAGTAATCAGTTATCAGTGATTAATTCCATCATAGTCGATGATTAGGTGGTGGGTTACTGGACTAGGTAATAGGTGTAGGGGTAATTCATGAATTACCCCTACAATCGGCTAGGTTTTTCTGGATGTTGTCAAAATTTTCTCTTGACAAAAGCCCCTTGACATGATATTATATTCATAATGGAAAATCCCTGCGCCTACAAGCCCTATTTTCCCAAGCATTTAAACTCTAACTCATCTTAATTCTGCCTGCCGGAGTTGCGACAACATAGTTTTATAGTTCTCCATAATTGTTTGGGTATGGGGATGATTTTTCCCTAATACTTGGGTAGCAATCTTAATCGCTTCTAGATAGAGAGGTTCTGCTTCTGTGTACCTGCCTTGGTAACAGTACAATGCTGCTAAATTGTTGAGGGAAAGTGCCACAGAGGGATGATTGTCTCCTAAGAGTCGTTTTCTCAAATCTAATGCTTCTAGATAGAGAGGTTCTGCTTCTGTGTACCTGCCTTGGGAATCGTACAATGCTGCTAAATTGTTGAGGGAAGTTGCTACATCGGGATGATTGTCTCCTAAGAGTCGTTTTCTCAAATCTAATGCTTCTAGATAGAGAGGTTCTGCTTCTGTGTACCTGCCTTGGGAATCGTACAATGCTGCTAAATTGTTGAGGGAAGTTGCCACATGGGGATGATTGTCTCCTAAGAGTTGTTTATACAAATCTAATGCTTCTAGATAGAGAGGTTCCGCTTCTTTGTACCTACCTTGGGAATAGTACAATAGTGCTAAATTGTTGAGGGAAGTTGCCACATCGGGATGATTGTCTCCTAAGAGTCGTTTATACAAATCTAATGCTTCTAGATAGAGAGGTTCTGCTTCTGTGTACCTGCCTTGGGATTCGTACAAGTGTGCTAAATTGTTGAGGGAAGTTGCCACATCGAGATGATTTTCTCCTAAGCGGGTTCGAGTTGCGGTTAAACAAGCTTGACAGTAAGGTTCAGCAATAGCATACAATCCTTGTCCGTTATAGTACCAAGCTAAACCCGTATAGGACGAAACTAAATCCTCATCAGCGATATATTGGGGATATTCCCTGACAGCTTGTTCAATATGGGGAATTAAGGGAGTCAGATTTTGAATAATATCTAGAGTAGGAGTTTGGGGGACTGTTCTCGATGTATCTGTCATCACCGTACAATAACGACTTTTTGCGGTATTGGCTATCTCGGAACCTTCTAATTTTTCCCGTAGATAAAGACGGATGAGGGGATGCAGTTGATACCATTGATTGCCTAAAGATTTCAGCAAATTAAGCTTAACCAAGCTATCGGTTAACCATTTTTCTATCTCGTCTTTAGCTTCATCAGAAAATAAACTGATGATTAAGTGCTTGGGAAAAGGTGCCGAAGCAAATAAACTGAGATAAAGAGCTAATTTTTGTTCTTCTGTTTCTAACAGTTGCCAACTGAGTTCCAGAATTGTTTTAATACTGCGGACTTCCTCCTTATCAGAGTTGAGATATTTTAAGCCTTTCTTCGGGAATTTTTCCTTGATATTTGCTAAAGTTTCAGTGGTTTCTTGTCTCAGAAAACTGCCTAGTAATTGTAATCCTAGAGGCAAATATCCTAAACACTGACAAAGTTGCTTGGCTGCCTCTAACTCCGCGGTTAGACGTTCTTTTCCTAAGTAGGTTTGCAGTAAATCTAAAGCTTGCGCTGCTGTGAGAACATCTAAGTTTATCGTTGATAGCGATACCCCTAAGTAACTAAAGCGAGTGGTAATCAAAACCCGAAAACGAGATTCTTTTCCCGGTGGTAGATAAGATTTAATTTGGTCGTAGTCACGCACATCATCAAAAATAATTAAAGCATTTCCCTCGGGCCAATTTTGCCAACAGTAACGCACTCGTTCACTTAAGGTTCCCTGATTGGGGATGTTTAAACCCAGGTATTCTCTGGCAAAAAATAAAATAGCTAAACCGGGGTCACTGTTAAGGACATTTATCCAACAAATACCCGCAGGATAATCCCCTTTATGTTGCCAAGCATACTGTAAAGCTAATTCAGTTTTTCCCGAACCTCCCATCCCACTTAAAACAATTAGGGAAGATTGCTGAAAAGCTTGATGAATCCGGGATAATTCCTGTTCTCTACCAACAAAGTTAACTGCTGTTCCTGGTAAATTATAGGGATCATGAACTGTATTTTTATCGGTAAATAGCTGATTATATTTGGTAGCTTGGGTTGAATTTTCTGTTAAAAGTAATCGCAGGAAAAACCAAGAATTTAAATCTGGCATATACCGAATAACTTTGTTAGTAAAATCATGATTCATCCACCAAATTTGTCGGAGATTAAAGCGAGCTAAATTTTCTCGATTGAAATTAATTAATTGCAAGGCATCTACTAGGGAAACATCAGAAAAAGCGGTTTCAAAACCAGTAATTGATACTACTCCCGACTCCAATTCTGCCAATTGTGTTAACAAGAAGTTCAAGACAAAAGAGGGTTTTTCCCATATTGGTAAGACAATTTTATAAAAAATAATGCCTTGTTCTTGCAGTTTATTCTCTAATTCTCTAACTACTTGCTGACGGGAAAACTCATCATAAAATTCCACCCTAGCTAAACCTCTAGATGGTCTTCGTCCCCATAATAGCAAACGAGCTGCTGTATGGGAAATAGTACCCGGTTCTAACTCCGATTGATTAGTTTGATTAACTTGATGTACCACCGGGGACACCTCCATCGGGAGCAGTAGGAATATGACCTTGAGCATTTAAAATATCAACCACAAGGGGATGCACCATAAAGCATCTTTCCCCGTCTCCATCTACTTCTTGAATCGCACGATCATTTAATAAAGCGTATAATATCTCATTGGGAATTTGTGCTTCTGGATTAGCATCATAAATTCGTTTTAACAATAATACCTTATCCCCATAACTAACATGATCGGTATCATAAGGATTTTGGCCTAAACGTCTTTTATATTCTGTTCTTAAACTGCGAATTGCCCTGCTAATATGACTAGACATGATCAGATTTTGTTGATTGACAATTGCCTCATCAGAAGCTTCTCTAACTAAATAAAATAAATCTCTGATATTGCCACCAGATGCAATAATAACCCGCTCTATTTGTCCATCTTCAAATAAATTAGATTTAATTCTTGCTTCTAAAACTTTTCTCACTGCTTCCCGTCCTTTTTGGTTAGGAGTATGATCTTTTTGGCAAAAAACTGGAGTATCGGGAATTAGGAGATTATGGCCAAAAGTGAGGTTAATCCCGGGAGATGAATTATATAATCCAATCGGAATATTAAAAATAATGTGAATGTCTAAATCTTTGAAAATGTTAGAATAGTTTAAAAATAAATCCCTGACCGCTTCTTGTGAAACACCAGCTTTATCGAAGTCCTCTCCAATAATTAACCAGCTTCTCTGCATAGTTTCCTGTAAGTTCTGATCACATTCTTTTAGGAGTTGATTAGCAATATTAATTAAATCTCTGGAACGGGAAAGACGGTATTCAACAACTTTTTTCTCTCGCGAGGAAGCAAACCGGAATTCTCCCTTGAGAGAGGCAAAAAGTCCGAGAATTTTATTCCAGAAAGAATCTTCCTTTACTCCCGCTCCTGCTTCCGTTTTGATTTGACTTTCTCTGGTTTCCTTGCGGGTAAATTCTTCAGAACTAAACCAATCCCAAAGCTTTTGTAAATTTTCATCACTGGGTTGTCGAGAAATTTTAGCGGTTTTCTCAACAATTTCTACCACCATAAAGAGAAACACATCAAGGGGACTGAAATTAATCGCATCGAGTTCATTTAAAACACTAAATCGCAGGGGTTCAAAATGCTGTTTAATCTCAGGATCATTAATTAAACGAGTTAATTCTGTCGATTTGCCTACCCCCGTGTGTCCCATTAAACAGGCTTTGTAATATTGTTGCGTATCTATGACCCGTTTTAACCCTAATTTTAGACGCTGAATTTTATCTTCCCCTCTCACCTTATTCATTTCTTCTCGATAAAAAGCATCTATTTCCTTCTGAGTTAATAGGGGTTCAGGAGATATAGTTAAATAGATTTCATCAAGAGTAGTCGCCGGTTCAAAGCGAGTCAGAGAGGGGTGTTGCATAGAGACAGGAAAAATCATTCTCTGGAGATACTTTTTATTATATAAGTAGCTGGTTATAATTAAATTAAAAATGGATTTTAGGTTCGATCCCCCCTTAATCCCCCCTTAATAAGGGGGGCATCTGAAAGTTTTTAATACCCACCTAATTATTCAGCAAACCATATCCAAGCGGGAAAAATCAGCTTTCTGTAGTCTGTGATACCATTTGTTGGATTGAGATCGTCTAAGGTCAGAGAAACTGCTTCTAGGGTTCCGATTTAAGCGTCCTTAAATGTCAAGTCCGAGAGGAGCAAGCTAGTCTTAAATGAGCGGATCAAAAATTTTTCCGTCTAAGCTGGCTACACGGCGGGATAAAAGCCCGGGAGACTTTAAGGATAACTGTTTTGAGGCAGTGTCTTTGAAGACTCCCGGGTTATTGTATTTTGAGGTGAAATGATGTCCGAGGAATCTACTTTTCAACCCCCGCGTTTAACCGAAGCTGAACAGGCCCTAGAAAAAGAACGCCATTTGCCCCTAACCGGTTGGCAACAGGAAGTTTCTCAGGGGTTAACCTACGGTTTAGAGGCGGCCGATAGTATTCGCGATCGCAGTATTCCCACCTTTTCCAGGGGTGAGTTACCCCACTATGCGGGAATTAACACCTTTATGAAGGCCCCCTATTTGGAAGATGTGCGGAATGTGGGCAATTATGACGTGGCAATCGTCGGTGTTCCCCATGATTCGGGGACAACTTACCGACCCGGAACTCGTTTTGGTCCCCAGGGAATTCGGCGGATTTCGGCTCTTTATACGCCCTACAATTTTGAATTAGGGGTAGATTTGCGCGAACAAATTACGCTCTGTGATTTGGGGGATATTTTCACCATTCCTGCTAATAATGAAAAGTCCTTTGATCAAATCTCGAAGGGGGTTGCCCATGTCTTTAGTTCCGGCGCCTTGCCGATTATTTTAGGGGGTGATCATTCCATTGGTTTTCCGACAGTGCGGGGTATTTGTCGGCATTTAGGGGATAAAAAAGTCGGTATTATTCACTTTGATCGCCATGTGGATACCCAGGAAACGGATTTAGATGAACGGATGCACACTTGCCCCTGGTTTCATGCCACCAATATGAAAAATGCTCCTGCTAAAAATCTCGTCCAATTAGGGATTGGTGGTTGGCAAGTTCCCCGTCAAGGTGTTAAAGTGTGCCGCGAGCGGGCCACTAATATTTTGACCGTCACCGACATTGTGGAACGAGGCATTGATGCGGCAGCCGAATTTGCCTTAGAACGAGCTTTAGATGGTACGGATTGCGTTTGGATTAGTTTTGATATTGATTGCATTGATGCCGGTTTTGTTCCCGGTACGGGTTGGCCAGAACCTGGCGGTTTATTACCCCGTGAAGCCTTAGCTTTATTAGGTAAAATTATCCAAAAAGCTCCCATTTGTGGCATGGAAGTGGTGGAAGTTTCCCCTCCCTACGATATTAGTGATATGACCTCTTTAATGGCTACCCGTGTTATTTGTGATGCCATGGCTCATCTGGTGATTTCAGGTCAATTACCGCGTAAAGAAAAGCCCTATTATATTCATCCTGAGGCCAATCTGGCCGTTGACGAACCCTGGCAGTAATTTCCTATGCACGAAACTGATATGACCAAGGCGTTAATTATGACAGTTCGAGATTGGTATGATAGCCAACCTGAAAAGCTCAAAATTGAAAAAATTCATCTCATGGTTGGTGAATTTACCTGTGTCGAACCGGTCAGTTTACAATTTGCCTTTGAAGTTCAAACTGCCAATACTTTTCTTGCCGGCGTGGAATTAGCTATTAAAAATATTCCCCTAATTGCTTATTGTCATTGCTGCCAAAAAGATTATCAACCCCAAATTGGCCAGCAATATTCCTGCCCAACTTGTCGATCACCGATGGAGGATATTCGTTCAGGTCGAGAGTTAAAAATTGACCACATTGAATATTCTTTAGATTTTTAAACAAAGTTGGGCGATCGCTTATAAAAGTTCGATGATCAATTATTCATTCTCAATTAAAATGCACCAAACTTTTGACGCGGCCCTAGAAATTAATCTACTTCATGCCAATCAAGCAGGAGCCGATCACAACCGGGAACATTTTGACGAGTGGGGTATTACCTGTTTAAACCTGATGAGTAGTCCTGGTGCGGGTAAAACTGTGTTATTGGAAAAAACCCTCGCAGCCTTAAAAGATCAATTAAAAATGGCTGTTATTGAAGGTGATATGACTACAGAACTAGATGCAGAGCGCCTGAGACAATATGGAGTTCCCGTGATTGCCATTAATACGGGTCGCTCCTGTCACTTAGATTCCAAAATGGTAGCTGGGGGAATTCATCGTTTCCAAGAAGATTATAACCCCAAAGAGTTTGATTTATTGTTGGTGGAAAATGTGGGAAATTTAGTTTGTCCCGCCGAATTTGAGGTAGGGGAACACGCAAAAGTTGCTCTATTAAGTATTACTGAAGGAGAAGATAAACCCCTCAAATATCCAATTATGTTTCAAGAGGCGGATTGTCTGATTATTACCAAATTAGATCTGGCTCCTTATTTAGAGATTGATTTAAAAAGTTTAGAGGCAAATGTTCGTTCTATGAATCCCGATGTAACCATTATTGCTCTTTCTGCTCAAACAGGAGAAGGTTTAGAAGAGTGGTTAAATTGGCTAAAAAGCCAAGTCCATAGGCCGAAGTTTTTGAATTGTTAATCAGTAACAGTTTTTGAGATTTATTTCTGCTTTACTAGCTGTCATCTCTCAAGGCTATTACCTATGAAACGGCGCAATTTTTTCTCCTTACCTCTCGTTTTTTTTAGTAGCTTACTCCTAACCATTAGTTGTAATCAAGCTCCTCAGCAAACCCCCAATGCAAGTAGTTCTCTAAATAATACTACCCCCATTGTCATTGGTTATAGTAATTGGGCCGGTTGGTGGCCCTGGGCGATCGCTGAAGAAGAGGGATTATTTGCTAAAAATGGGGCTAATGTTCAAATGAAATGGTTTGATGGTTATCTTGAATCCTTGCAAGCTTTAGCTGCCGGACAATTAGATGGAAATAGTCAAACTCTCAACGATACAATCGCTTTTGCGGGAGATGCAGTGAATGGTCAAGTTGC
This sequence comes from Microcystis sp. M31BS1, assembly GCF_020245285.1. Classification (NCBI taxonomy): domain Bacteria; kingdom Bacillati; phylum Cyanobacteriota; class Cyanophyceae; order Chroococcales; family Microcystaceae; genus Microcystis; species Microcystis sp. M31BS1. The sequence goes on along the minus strand of NZ_JADBVE010000076.1, from coordinate 7,470 downwards.
TGTTTTAGTCAATGATAACTCGTCAGGAAATGACAAAGTTATTGTCACAGAAGAGATTAAAACGATTCAAGATTTAAAAGGCAAAAAAGTTGCTGTTGAAGAAGGTGTTGTCGGTGACTTTCTCCTCAGTTTAGCCCTAGAAAAAGAAGGAATGAGCCGTAAAGATGTGCAAATTGTCCCCATGGAAACAGGGGCTGCTGCCGCCGCTTTTGCATCGGGAAAAGTGGATGCAGTGGCCGCTTTTCCACCCTTTTGGTCAACCGCCCTTAAACGAAAAGGTTCCAAAGAATTAATTAGTTCTAAAGCTTTTCCCGGTGCTATTCCTGATTTATTAGTTGTCAGTGCCAAATTAATCAAAGAAAAGCCAGAACAGGTTCAGGCTCTTGTCAAAACCTGGTTTGATGTTCGAGAGTTTATGACTAAAAATCCCCAAAAAGCCGATGAGATTATGGCCAAGCGTGCGGGCATTAGTCCAGAAGAATTAGCCCTATATAAAGAGGGAACGAAGTTTTTTACTTTAGAAGAAAACCTAGAAGCGTTTAGTCCGGGGAAAACCATGAAAAATATGCCCTTTGCCGCTCAAAAAATGGCTGATTTTATGATGGAAGTTGGCTTTATTAAAAAAGTCCCCGATCTAACAACTATTCTAGATTCCCAATTTGTCAAGGCCTTGGCAAATCAAGACAAAAACTCCTAATTATTCCCTCGATCATTGACTGCAAGAATTGTTTGATAACTGGGTGATATTGGCTATCAAAATTATTCTTTTCTTTGGCAAATCCCATGACCACAACACCTAAAACGCTTCCTCAAAGCACTTTTTGGCGGATTACCGAGGATATTCCCGAATCCCTAAAGTGGACTTTAATGGTTTCCTCTATTATTGTCCCGCTTATTTTCTGGTTACTAATCTCTAGTTTTGCGGGCATTGAATCTGTATTTTTACCCTCTCCTTTAGCCGTTATTCAGGCCTTAGGAAAATTAGCAGAACAGGGCTTTTTAATTCAAGATACTATTACCAGTTTTTTGCGAGTAGTTGGGGGCTTTTTTTTGGGAGGATTGTTTGCTATTCCTCTAGGAATTTTAATGGGAACTTTTCCGAGTATTCGCAGTTTAATGGAACCGATCATTGGCGTTGTCCGTTATATGCCCGCTCCTGCTTTTATTCCCCTATTGGTTATTTATTTGGGTATTGGAGAAACGTCAAAGATCATGCTGATTTTTATCGGGACAATTTTCTTTAATACTCTGATGATTATGGATGCAGTTAAGTTTATTCCCCGGGAATTAATCGAAGTAACTTATACTCTTGGAGGAACTCGAAAACAGGTTTTATTTAAAGTGATTACTCCCTATATTATTCCTAATATTATCGATACTTTTCGTGTTAATATGGCGGCGGCGTGGAATTTGGTAGTGGTAGCGGAATTGGTAGCGGCGGATAATGGATTAGGCAAACGCATTTTATTGGCTCAGAAATTTCTGAGAACCGATGAAATTTTTGCCTGTTTAATTGTCCTGGGAATTATTGGCTTTGCTCTAGATTTAAGTTTTCGTTTGTTTTTGCAGTGGACTTGTAAATGGTCAATTACTCGTTAACCTAAAAACTCAAGCACAGAGTTTATTATGTCACCAGTAAAGTTATTTTAATGATAAGAGAAGAACCTTAATGCACTTAGAAATTACTCAACTCAATAAAATTTTCACCACTAAACGAGGTGCTGTGGTCGCTCTGAAAGATATTAATTTACACGTTGACAGTGCTGAATTTGTCTGTGCGGTCGGGGCTTCTGGTTCGGGAAAATCGACTTTGTTGCGAATGATTGCGGGTTTAGAACTGCCCACTTCCGGCAAAATTACCGTTGATGGTGTTGAAGTGACAGGGCCAGGAGCCGATCGCGGCATGGTTTTTCAAAATTATACACTCTATCCCTGGATGACGATCCAAAAAAATGTTGAATTTGGCTTAAAACTACAGGGATTATCGACAAAAGAATGCTGGGAAGTGGCCTGTTATTATCTGGATATTGTCGGTTTAACCCAATTTGCTAATGCTTACCCTAGAGAACTATCGGGTGGGATGAAACAACGGGTTGCGATCGCCCGCTCTCTTGCTTGTCATCCCAAAGTTTTATTAATGGACGAACCTTTTGCCGCTTTAGATGTACAAACCAAAGAAAGAATGCACGAATATTTAATTGAAATTTGGCAAAAAATTAGGTGTAGTATTTTAATGATTACCCATGATGTGGATGAAGCGGTTTTTTTGGCGCAACGTATTTATGTTTTGAGTGCTAGGCCAGGGACTATACAACGGGAATTAACAATTAATTTACCCGCAGATCGTAATTATAAAATTAAACGACAATCTCAGTTTTATGACTATACGGATCAAATTTATGGCCTACTACGGGGTGAGAAATCCTAGAAAAAACTAGGAAGCATCAAGAGTAGTCACGGATTGAAAACGAGTTAGAGCAGCAAAAATCATCCTCAAACAGCGATCGCTCGATGCTGCAAACCCTAGATAAATGATGGAACAGTTGTTCAACCATTAAGATTTGGTGATAATACCGGGTAAGTGTGATCTAAAGTACAGCTTTTTTGGGAAATTTTCTCCATCGGTGCTGCCTTGGGTCGCCAATATGATAGAATGTCAGTAAATTGATACAAAACTTTACTTCAAGGTGAATCTATGCCGTTTACGATCGAATCAGCGCGGAGCATTTTCCCCAACACGCTATCAGCGGATGTGGTTCCTGCCACGATTGCGCGTTTCAATCAGCTGAATACCGAAGATCAACTAGCCTTGATTTGGTTTGCCTACCTAGAAATGGGCAAAACCATCACCGTTGCCGCCCCCGGCGCTGCTAGTATGGTGTTTGCCGAAAAAACCATGAATGAAATTCGGCAGATGTCACCCTTGCAACAATCGCAGGTGATGTGCGACTTAGCTAACCATGCTGACACCCCGGTTTGTCGCACCTACAGCACTTGGTCTGCTAATATCAAACTGGGATTCTGGTATCAATTAGGACAATGGATGGAAGATGGCAGTGTTGCCCCAATTCCCAAGGGTTATGAACTATCTGCTAATGCCAGCGCCGTTTTAGACGGGATTAAAAAATTAGAGTCGGGACAACAAATCACCGTTCTGCGGAATTGTGTGGTGGATATGGGCTATGATCCCAAGAAACTGGGCGATTATAACCGTATTTCCGAACCCGTGGTTCCTCCCCAAAATATTGCCGAACGGACTAAAGTTAGCATTGAAGGCGTTACCAATGCCACCGTCCTCAACTACATGGACAACCTCAACGCTAACGACTTTGATGTATTAATTGAATTATTCACCCCTGACGGCGCTCTACAACCACCTTTCCAACGTCCCATCGTCGGTAAAGAGGCAGTATATCGCTTTTTCCGCGAAGAATGCCAAAATTTGAAATTAATCCCCGAACGCGGTGTGGTGGAACCCGCCGATGACGGTTTTACTCAGATTAAAGTGACGGGAAAAGTACAAACTCCTTGGTTTGGTGCAGGTGTGGGTATGAATATGGCATGGCGCTTCCTCCTAACTCCTGATAATAAAATTTTCTTCGTAGCGATCGATTTATTAGCTTCTCCGAAAGAATTATTAAACTTTGCCCGTGGCTAAATAGCTACTGAGAGAAATCATTAAAAATTCTGATGAAATTTATTAGAGTTCCTTGTCAAGTGAACTCTTTTTTTTATACAATTAAAAGGCTGACTTAAAAAAATTGGTAAATACACCGGTTTCTTCTCCGATCTAGGTAAGAATAACTAAACATCATTCTTAACAGGTGTCGGCGAAAAGAGTCGAGGTAGTTCAAAAATCCAAAATTATCATCCCTAAAACTAAAATCATGCCTATGAGTGAAATAATTTGGTCAGATACCGAACAAGAAATTGCTCAAACTGCTTTCCAAAAAGCCTATCAGCGCGAAACTAGCACTTTAATAGAACATATTAAAGAACAGTCTGGTCAGATCACGGTTTTAGATGATATCTGGCAAATGCACGATTATCTAAGCGCCCGACGACATCAGATTGATGGTAAATATGACTATCGCTATACTTCCCTAATTTTTGTCTTTGCTCAACTATTAAAGGAAGGATGGTTGAAGCTAGAAGATCTCAACGGTTTGGAAAAAGATAAACTAGCGAAAATCGCTGCTCTCTCGCGAATGTAAATTAATGATTAGCATTAAGCTATCAGCTTTCTGCCCCTTGTTGGGTGACTAAAAAATTCATCTCTAGATAATCAACTCCGTCTTAAGTTTTTCCTAAGCGGCAACCAATTCCGCTAGAATGAGTCAATCATCCCGATCGCTTTTCGCTTGTTTTGCACCTTTGGTTTATGTTCAAAAATCTTTTACTTCCCCTAGGAATATCTATCTTTCTCGGTGTTTGTCAATCTTTGTCAGCCGCCGAATCAGCTATCATCAAATACTACATCTTCCAAGGGTCCGTATCGGTATCAGAATTAAAGCAATTGAGCGAAACAGGCGAATTAGCCCCCGCTTTAGCGGCACAATTAAAGATGGCTAACCAAAAACCCGAAGAATTCCGTAAAATCCTTAATCGTCGCGTAGCGGTGGATGCCGTCTTTCTTTCCAAATTTCTTAATAGTTTTTTTGGCGAAAGTTTGCTAGATTATGCCGCCGAAATTGTCCATACACCCAATCGGGCTGCTAGTCGGCAAGCTTTACGGGGTTCCCTAGTCACTTCTGCCATTAATGATAACGAGATTCAAATCATCGAAGTCCTCGCTAATTATCCCACCAGCGAGGTTCATGTGGATGGCAATCGTCTGCTGGATTTAATTAACCAAATTGAGTCAGTATTGAAAAAAATGCCCCGTTTACCTTTCTGATATCTAATAGATAAGTAGGTAGGTGTTAAAAATTGTCCGATACCCCCCTTGTTAAGGGGGGTAGGGGGGATCAAGCCCAAAATCTATCTTCAATTTAATTATAATCAGTTACTTATATTGGATATTCAGATGCGTTAGCCCAGCGTAACCCATTCTCTGATCAGGTTTTCATGAATTGCGCTGTAAATTGAATAGATTAGGATAATCTAGTAATAATAATGACTACTTCTTTGTCTGAAAGGAAAACAGTTAGCGGCAAACCTTTTTTAAAGTGGGCGGGAGGCAAAACTCAACTGGTTCCTAATATTCTATCTTTGATTAATTCCCAGATTTCTCAGGATTGTCAGTTTAACTACATTGAACCTTTTGTCGGAGGTGGGGCAGTTTTATTCTCAGTATTAAATAATCCCTATCCTGTTCAAAAAGTTATTATTAATGACATCAATCCTGATTTAATCATGGCTTATAATGTTATTAAAAATAATGTCAAAGAATTAATAGTAAAGCTTAAAAAAATCCAGCAGGATTTTTATGAACTTAAAAATCTAGAGGAACAACAAAAGTTTTTTTTAGATAAAAGAATAGAATTTAATTCTCGCAGCTGCGATGACTGTCTAGAAAAAACAGTTTTGTTATTATTTCTCAATAAAACTTGTTTTAATGGACTTTATAGAGTCAATAGCAAAGGACTTTTTAATGTCCCCTTTGGAAAATATGTCAAACCGTTGATCTGCAATGAAGAAAACTTATTAGCTGTCAATCATCATTTACAGAAAGTGACGATCCTACAAGGAGATTTTGTCCAAACTCTAAATTATGCCAATAACAAGACTTTATTTTATTTTGATCCTCCCTATAAACCGATTAAAAAAACATCAGCTTTTACCTCTTATACTAAAGAAGATTTTAACGATGAGGAGCAAATAAGATTAAAACAATTTATCGATCGAGTGGATCAGGCTGGTTATAAATTTATCTTAAGTAATTCCGACCTTAAAAACTTTGACTCTGACAATAATTTTTTTGATGACCTATATAAAAACTATAATATTCAAAGGGTAAAAGCCCGAAGAAATATTAATTCCCAGGGCAATAATAGGGGAGAAATTTGGGAATTACTGATCAATAATTAGGGTTTGCGGCAAAAAGTTTTTCCCGGGGGCAGGGTGTGGGGTGTGGGGTGTGGGAATTATGAATTATGAATTATGAATTATGAATTTGGGTGTGGGGTTTTGTCGATTTTTAGGTGGCCAATTACCTAATTTTCAGGGAAAAAGTGCCTAAATTTCTCCCCAATCCCTTTACTATTGCCTCTTATCTCGTCTCAACAAGCAATTTATACTAAATCCGTTGAGTAACGCACAGAAAACGGGTTTCTCCGAGAAACCTGTTTTCTACTCATATAATTCTCTCAATCCCCCCATAGTACACGCATAGTACATTTGCCCAAAAAAATCGAACAAGGGTAAAAAGGGAAAAAAGAGGAAAAGGGTTACACAGTCCCCCCAGCACCGCACACCACCCGAAAACCGTAGGAGTAGTAGTGGCGGCGGCTGTAGTAGCTGCGGAAAGCAGAACGGCAGTAATACGGATTGCTGTACCAAGAACCGCCCCGCAGCACTTTGGTAGTAGATTTGTTCATGCTAATCCAAGCACTCCCATCAGTGGGTGCGCCTTGATAATTAGGGTGATAATCGTCCTCACACCATTCCCAAACGTTTCCGTGCATATCGTACAGACCAAAGGCATTAGCTACCTTAAAATAGCCTACTGGTGTCGTCTGTTTTCGATCAATGCCTTTTGGTCCCCTTCCATAATTCCCTGGATAAACTTTTTGGTCTCTTTCCCAATCAGTTCCGCTGTAATTAGCCAAATCTGTGGTAATCGTCTCCCCAAAATGAAAAGCGGTTGTTGTCCCCGCTCTACAGGCATATTCCCATTCTGCCTCACTCGGTAGCCGATACTCCCCTGTTGTTTCCCTTGATAATCGTTTACAGAATTCCGTTGCTTGCTCCCAGTTTACTTGTTCTACGGGTCTTGTCCATCTATCCTGCTCTTGATATGGCTCTTTGAAGTGGGAAGGCTCTAGTTCTAGATCGATGTCTATTTTAGCAGTTGCGGCGATCGCTCGCCACTGTGCTTGGGTGATGGGATAGCGTCCCATGAAAAAAGCTGAAATATTAACGGTGTGTTGAGGACTTTCTCTTTGAAAATAGTCTCGATCGTATTCTTTACAGAGTCTTTCTATTTCTTGATCTGGGGTTCCCATCTGGAAGGAACCGCTAGGGATAAGCATCATGTCGAGATTAATGCCTTCCCCTAAATTCTCGCTGTAATATTGTGCTTCTCGCTGCTGTCGGTGAATGATTAATTTAGTCATTTTTTCTGAAGCGGTTAAGTAGCTGGTTATAATTAAATTGAAGATAGATTTTGGGTTCGATCCCCCCCACCCCCCTTGATAAGGGGGGCATCGATCCCCCCTACCCCCCTTGATAAGGGGGGCATCGATCCCCCCTACCCCCCTTGATAAGGGGGGCATCGATCCCCCCCACCCCCCTTGATAAGGGGGGCAT